>NZ_DATHKG010000020.1:0-184538 GCF_035489435.1 Flavitalea sp. | reverse complement strand
TACATGTGCCTGAATGATTGGTGATCCCGTAAAGGTCAAACTTTTGTTACAAAACCATCAGCCGCAATATCCACAAAAGCCCCCCATCGGCATACAAAATCTTTTTCAAATAACAATCGTGGTTCTGGTTAGAGGCTTACTATTATAAAATGATACTAAAAGTAGAAGATGCAGATAACCCAACCGAAATTGATGAAAAGCAACTGACACTAAAAATTATTTCTTCTCAGAACAGAGTGGATTATTTATGGGAGATTGGTGGTGGGAGCAACTGGATGGGCTATCCTATCTCGGCACTGTTAGCATTGCAAGTAGTAAGATTTAGATATACATTCCTATCACCCTTGATGAGTGATCAAAACGTCAGCGGATCTTGAAGATGAGGATGGGAATATATTAGTCGAATTCACTAAGCAAATTGATGCCAAACTCGAGGAATGCTATCCCGAAGTCAAGCGATTGCTTACTCAGAATAAACTTGCTTAGTCAAAATAATTTTGATGCTTTACATGGCTTTTCAATCTAAGCCTCCGGGAGTTTTACCACGCACAAAAAGCTTCCTAAAATTTTGCGATTCGGAAAAAAGAAAGTATTTCGATTTTCAAGACCCTTATACGAAAATCTACCGCAAAACTCAAAGATTCCTTTTTAGTCTCAAAAGGTGGTAATCGAGGCTAAACTAAAAATGAAAGCCACCCTAAAGTAATTAACCGGGATGGCTTGACAAGCATAAAACTTTATACTTGTATAATGGAGCATGAATAATTCACTTAAGAATTTAACTTCCTGTCCCTTTACTTCCTGTTCCTTTCATAATAAGTGTTTTATCTTTAGCAAAGTTACAATAATATCATACAAAGACAACAAAAACTCAATTATTTTAACGTAATCTCGTACATAATCGACTGCCCTTTTAATGCTAGAGGGATTTGTTTATAAACCCTTGTATCTAAGCCACTTAATTGGTAATCTAACTTAGCATTCTCCAAAAAAGGAACAGTTATTTCAAAATCAAAATCTTCCATTGGACTTAAAAATTGAACTCGTATAGTAATATTGAGGGAATGCTCTGTAGGAAAATGAAAATCGACAATTTTCTTACCTTCATACGCATTCTTAACGACTTTTTCAATTAGAAGCTCTCCCTTAGCTTTTATTTTGAACAATTTGTTGTATTCCTGCCCGTTGCGATCTGGCTTTTGTAACTCTTGAAGTGCTGCCAAATCCAGCAATTCTAGAACTTGATCACCCATCACCATAATCTTAGCAATTTTCGGATCGCCTTCATTAGTCTTGAAAGTTTCTAGCGTGACCTGATGTTCAATTTCTTCGTTTTTAAGATTTTGTAGGGTGTAAGAAATTTCTTCAATCAGTTCAATTTTGCCTTCAGCATTCTTTTTTATTTTATAGGTCCAAGTAGTGCTGGTGCGTAGAACGTCGAAATTAAAAAAAGCATCATCTGTTAACTTTTTTGTAAAATTTTCTGGATAAAATTTATTTAAAAAACTTTCAAACGCTTGATCTTTAATAGCGGACAAAGTCGCTTTAGAAGCAACTTCAACTTCCTTTGAGAAATTATCAATTGTGCTTTTTGCTTCTTTTGAAAAGTCGTTTAACACATTTTTGGCATTGTCAACATGTTGTTCAGATAATTGGGATTCCACTGTAAGCTGTAAAAAAAGAAATACGAATGTAGCTTCACCCAAAGAAATAAATAATCGACTGACGACCTTGATAACGGTATTATAACTACTATGTTTACTAAAAGAGTAATCTACAAAAGAATGATCTACCCATATGCCCACGCTTATAAGTACAATTGCAATGAGTATAGATAACAGAAGATTCTCCGTCATCAAATTACTCAACGAATTAATCCATTTGGATTTCGCTTTTACTTCAAGCTTTGACATGGTATCGGGTAATTTGGGTTAGCTAATATAAGGAAACATGGCGGCAAGTAAAGATTCAAAAAAAAAAATTAGTTGATCCTATTATGAGACAATGATATGTTTTATCCCCTTAAAGATTAACAGTAATTAATTCAGTAACAATAAATTTGAAGGCGTATGACAAAAAAGCCGGTAATCACCTATCCAAAGAATTGGAATGATCTATATTGATAATGGGCGCAATTAAGAGAGCTGCAATAGCATATACAAAATTGTTGATGCATCGTGACACATAAAAAAGTAGATGTAAATCTCACGGACCAAATCTAATCGTGGCTTCCACTGCAGTGTCACATAATGCGCCGAACAATTGCAACTTTGACCTAATTATATCGGCGATCTGGTAAAAGAGAAACGGGTCAAACTTCCCTGGATTACATGCAGTCGAGGTTGATCAATGAGGCTAAGGAAAAAATGTTTGGCAATTATGTTTCCATTATTGATATAGCCTTTCAACCACGATACTGATAATTACTTATTTGATTGGCAAGCATTCAGTAATGTCGTTGTTTAAATAACACTGGAAATCATGTTCATTATATAATTTGTCGAATACGCTCCAGAAGAACATTTTTCGCCACCCCTCGCCCAAAGGGTTACTAAAACTTTCTACCGCGAACAATGGCGAGAAAACGGAAGAATTACGTTGCTGTTAGACGCGGAATCTCTTGTGGGTACACCCCCATGAATACTTGGCAACTATAATAAGCGTTAGTGTGCTAAAGCAAGCCGGAAACCGACACGAGCACTTCTACCATTTTTGCATAACCCATACTTCCACTGGTGTGGTATCAGTGTGATTAAGCATCGGCAGTATCACCGAGCAGGTTTAAATCCTGACGCGGTCACACTTTAAAAGTCTCATTATTCTTAATATGCTCCCAGGTGCCACACACAGCCCGAGTGGGGCAATATTGTCGCAACTCAGTAAAGCGAGCAAACAGACCTTCAGCGTTAACTGTTTAAATTTAATTTGTATCTCCATTTTGATTACCTCCTATTCCTGTTCCTTTTTTGGTTATGGGCAAAAGAAAGCATGAAAGCTGCAAATCATTCCACTTGAAGCATTAGTTTTTCATTTTCTCTTTGCAAATAGATAATAGGAACTTGGGCACCAGGCAAAATTGTGGAGCTGGATCAGCTTTCGAAACCAGAAAACAAAAAACGGATTTTTTTGTGATATTTTACTCGCGCCTGCGTATAATAGATAAACTATCCGCCAATGCAAACCTTAATGAACCGATAATGCCGTCAACCGATAAGACCGATGTTTTTTTACAGGTGATAGAAGCGCATAAAAACATGATTTATAAAATTGCCAATACCTACTGCAAGGATCCCGAAGACAGGATGGACCTGGTACAGGAAATTATCCTGAAACTGTGGCAATCATTTGATAGCTACAACTCAGCATTTAAATATTCAACCTGGATTTACCGGGTTGCATTGAATACAACCATCTCGCACTACAGGAAAAACAAAACGCGAAACAGGAAGACCGCGTATTTCCCGGAAAGTATTATAAGTATGGCTGGTCCTGCTGACAATACGCAGATGGACCAAAACACGGTTCAATTAAACCGGTTTATCGATGAATTGAAACCGCTGGACAAAGCCCTGGTATTACTGTACCTGGAAGAAAAAACGCAGAAAGAGATAGCCGACATAATGGGTATCACTGAGACAAATGTGTCCACCAAAATAGCACGTATAAAAAACATTCTAAAACAAAAATTCTCACAAATCAAACATTAAAGGATATGGAAGAAGTTAATTTTGTGCTTTTATGGAAAGAACAGTACGAAAAAATCGATCAGTCTTTACAAATCAACCGGCGTCTGCTGAAAGACAGCCTCCACCAAAAAGCGGAGACAGCATTACAATCAGTAGTGCGAACAAAACAAATTGGTATTGCCATTGCTATAATTTATTTAATCCTTCTCGGCCTGGTATTGTCCTACGCTATTGTCCATTATAGTTCTGCCGCCAATTATTTTATTGTTTCCATGGGCGCTATATTTATAATCAATATAAATGCACTCTATGATTATATCCGTCACCTGGTATGGGCCGGTGCTATTGATTACAGTGGTAGCATCACAGTTATACAGCAACAGCTGAACCGCCTGCAACTGTCCATAGCCCGGCATATCCGCGTTACTTTTTTACAACTGCCGTTCTGGAGTACTTTTTATTTGAGTGACAGGTGGTTCCCTTCGGAAATGGGATGGGGCTATATAGTGTTCCAGTGTTTGCTCACCTTGTCGTTTGTAACTATCGCGTTGTACCTGTATAAAAAACTGCGCTTGGAAAACCTGGACCGGCAATGGGTAAGATCTGTACTTTCAGGAGCCGGCGGAAAAAAAGTAAGGAATGCCATTGAATTTTATACCGAAATTGAAAATTTCAAAAACGAAAATAAATGTTGAAGGCCATTCAACTAAAACTGGTCATGAAACAACAAGGCCGCCTCAAATTAAAGAGGCGGCCGATGTATAATAACTATTTACTTATTTAATAAGCACTGTTTTACTGAACGCACTGGCACCATCACCCCACCAGATTATGTAGATACCCGGCGCTACTCCCGTGAGATCCAGTTTTGTTTGGGAATTGCCTTGAATAACTTTTACATTCTGCACTATATTTCCCATTGAGTTTGTGAGTTTGATCACCGCATTCTTACTACTAACAGGATGAGCTATAAGTATAGAACCTATAGCAGGATTAGGAGCAGCCAGGATTTTTGCAGATGTATAAGTAAACATGCCCAGCGTATCAGACCCGTTGCTGGTAGTAACTTTCACAACTCCCGTTCCGCCGAAACCTATTTCAGCTGTAATGATTGAATCGCTTACCGTAAATGAAATGGCTGCTGTACTACCAAAACTAACGGCTGTTACATTGCCGAAATTGGAACCTTTAATGGTCACCAAAGTACCGCTGCCGCCACTCATGGGCGTAAAAGAACTGATTTGCGGTTTCAGATCGGGAATAACATAAGTAAATCCATTGAGCGAAGCAGTTCCACCACCAGTGATAACGCCTACCGCACCGGAATTGGCCCCTGCTGCTATCACTGCATGCATGATTGAATCGGAAAGAACTGTAAACGATGATGTCGCTACTCCGCCAATAGTTACGGCCGAGGCACCAGTGAAATAATTTCCTTTGATGGTAACAACAGTTCCTGTGGTTCCGTTAACGGGCGTAAACGAAGTAATATTTGGTACCGCTGCTGCCACTACATATGTAAAGGTTCCCAAATATCCCCATCCATCACTATTATCAACACGCACCTGCCCTGTCGAACCTGATCCAACCACTGCCCGTAATATTGTATCACTTACAAGTGTATAGGAAGCCGCTGCAGTTCCACCGAAACTTACCGCACTGGTACCGGTAAAATTAAATCCTTTGATGGTTACCTCTGTACCAGCAGCACCACTGGTAGGTGTAAACGAATCTATGTGCGCTATATGCTTTACAGATATTATCAACGAACCTGTTGCGGATGATCCCGCAGGGGTTATAATTTTTATAAAGCCCGACTGGGTGCCTCTGGCTATAACAGCCTGGATCTGGTTATCAGAGACAACCGTGAAGGAAGCAGCTGGAGTATCGCCATTGCCGCCTATTGAAACAGAAGTAGCACCGGTAAAAAAGTTACCATTAATCGTAACAGTACCTCCCGCAACAGTGTACAATATTCCCGTTGTAGTGACTTCAGGAGGTGCCGGAATATAAGTAAAATAATTCAGTGAATCTGCTCCCCCGAGAGTGATTACTTTCACCCAACCCGTTGAACCGGAAAATACTAAAGCTGTTATCGTCGAATCCGACACCACAGAAAATGAACTGGCCGGTGTGCCGCCAAAACTTACCTGCGTGGCACCGGTAAAGTTGTATCCTTTGATAGTGACTGTTATTCGCGGTGATGCGCTACCAGGTGTAAAAGAACTGATATGAGGTTTCAGGTCAGGAGCAACATATGTAAATCCACTAGCAGAATGAGTTCCGCCTGGCGTTGTTACGGCTACAGCACCGGAACCGGCACCTGTTGCTACCACTGCATTAATAATTGAATCGTAAAGAACTGTAAACGATGATGCCGCTACTCCGCCAATAGTTACCGCCGTAGCACCAGTGAAATAAAAACCTTTTATAGTGATGGTTGTACCTGTGGTGCCACTGGTGGGTGTAAACGATGTAATATTAGGCACCGGTTTTGACGCTGTGTATGTAAAGGTTCCCAAATATCCCCAGCCATCGCTGTTATCAATACGCACCTGCCCTGTCGAACCTGATCCAACTACTGCACGTAATATTGTATCGCTTACAAATGTGTAGGAAGCCGCTGCAGTTCCACCAAAACTCACCGCACTGGTACCCGTAAAATTAAATCCTTTGATGGTTACCTCTGTACCAGCAGCGCCACTGGTTGGTGTAAACGACTCTATACGCGCTATAAGCTTTATGGATATTATCAATGAACCTGTCGCAGATGATCCCGAAGGGGTTATTATTTTAATAAAACCCGACTGGGTGCCCCTGGCTATAACAACTCTTATTTGATTATCGGAGACAACTGTGAAAGAAGCAGCTGGTGTGTCACCATTGCCGCCGATTAAAACAGATGTAGCACCGGTAAAAAAGTTGCCATTAACAGTAATGGTATCGCCTACTACCGTGTACAATATTCCCGTTGTCGTGACCTCAGGTGCTGCCGGAATATAGGTAAAGCCACCAAGCGAATCGGCTCCCCCCGGAGTGGTTATTTTCACCCAACCCGTTGAACCGGAAAATACCAATGCTGTTATCGTCGAATCCGAAACTACAGAAAATGAACTTGCCGGTGTGCCGCCAAAACTTACCTGCGTGGCACCGGTAAAGTTGTATCCTTTGATAGTAATTGTTGTTCGTGGTGATGCGCTACCAGGTGTAAAAGAACTGATATGCGGCTTCAGGTCGGGAGTAACATATGTAAACCCATTAGTAGAATAAGTTCCGCCAGGCGTTGTTACGGCCACCGCACCTGAACCGGCTCCTGCTGCTACCACTGCATTAATGGTTGAATCGGTAAGAACTGTAAACGACGATGCGTCAACTCCGCCAATTGCTACCGCCGAAGCACCAGAGAGATAATTTCCTTTGATGCTGATCATAGATCCCGTGGTGCCATTAGCAGGTGTAAACGAAGTAATATTAGGCACCGGGGTTGCCGGTGCATAAGTAAAGGTTCCAAAAAATCCCGTGCCATCACTGTTTACAACCCGCACCTGCCCGGTTGAACCTGATCCAACTACTGCCCGTATTACTGAATCATTTATAAGAGTATAGGATGCAGCCGCAGTTCCACCAAAACTCACAGCCGTTGTACCAGTAAAATTAAATCCTTTGATGGTTACCTCTGTACCGGCAGCACCACTGGTTGGTGTAAACGACTCTATACGCGCTATAAGCTTTATGGATATTATCAATGAACCTGTCGCAGATGATCCCGAAGTAGTTATAATTTTTACAAAGCCCGACCGGGTACCCCTGGCTATAACTGCCTGTATCTGGTTGTCCGAGACAACTGTAAAAGAAGCAGCTGGTGTGTCCCCGTTCCCGCCTATTAAAACTGAAGTGGCTCCGGTAAAAAAGTTACCATTTATTGTAACGGTACCTCCCTCAACAGTGTACATCAATCCAGTACTGGTGACCTGAGGCGCAGGTGCAAATTCAGCAAACGTTTGATTGGAAAATAAAATCGAAATAAAGACCAACAAGCATCCTGACAACAAATTTCGTAAGGGTTTTACCCAGGGGTCGGGTTGGGGCATTTTCTAATGGATTTGGATTCCGTCAAAAATAACTAATCAAAACCAGCTTTGCAACAAGTCGCACCCTATAGTTTTAGCGTGTTATTGCAGTTTAGAGGTGACCAGCCCAGATTAGATGAATGCCCCTGTAGACCAGACATTATTCGGTTTTCAGGCTTTTTGCCGGATTTTACTACAATAGTGCAGATAATAAGAATGATGGCGAATGTAAACTGCAACACGACAAGTATTTTTCTTGGCGTCACCAACGCATTGGCTTTTTTATAAGTCCCCTTTAAAACCTTAACAGGTTGGAAAGATGAAAGAAAGAATGCAGGATAGCTCCCGGCTAACAAGCCAGTGAAAAGTATGAACCCAACAAATACGATCCAGGTATAGATATTCTCAAAGTTGATGAATAAGTTTTTACCTGTAAGTTGATTGTAGGAAGGCAGACTTACCTGAACAATAAGGATGGCGATAATAGCTGCCATAAAAGCAATCATTATTGATTCTCCGAAAAACTGGCTGATAAGAGAAATTTTCTGAGCACCCACCACTTTTCTTATCCCTACTTCTTTCGCCCTTTTTTCACTCCTTGCGGTACTCAGGTTCATGAAATTAATACATGCAATCAAAACTATAAACCCGGCGATGATGCCAAATAGTTTTACAAATGTGCTTCGCCCTCCGTTGTCTTCCACTCCATTGGTAAAGCTTGAATACAAACGCCATTGTTTAAGCGGGTAAAGAAATAGTTCCCATTTCATCGTTTTTGCCTCAGTACTGTATTTTTGCTTTAACCCTTTTATCTTAGGGGCAACAGATGCATGGCTTGCATTTTGCTTCAGCATCACATAGGTAGAAGTGCTGTTGTCGTTCCATCCAAAATCTTCTCCTTCCCTGTATTTTATATATGACCATGGCAATAAGCATTCAAATTGAAATCTTGTATTATTAGGTAGATCTTTTAGAATACCGGTAACCACAAAGTTGTCTGCATTTTCAATTTTAATGATTTTTCCCATTGCATCATCATTGCCAAATAAACTTTTGGCAGCGCTTTCCGTCAATACTACCGAATGTCTATCATTCAGTGCCGTCGAAGGATTGCCTCTCAGCATCGGGAAGCTAAAAATTTCGAGAAAACCAGTGTCAACAATATTTCCCCATTTCATTATTTTTTTGTCGCCCACTGAAAAAAGAAAATTATTATCAGGCTTTACAGAATTTGCATTTCTCTGGCGAATTGCAATTACATCACAACTCCGGAAATCAAATCAAATCGTATCTTGAAATGTTTTCTATATTTGGGTCGTTTCGAAGCCAACAAAGTTAAACAGAACAGATCTCATAATGAAACGAAGAAGCGTCCATCGTCGTGGTTTTATAAAACAGGGAAGTTTGACTACCGCTGCATTTCTTTCACTACAAATTCCTTCCTGGGCAAAGAATTTCTCAGACAATCCGGATGCTTCAGACTTTCCCCTACATAACATTCCGGCAATTAAAAATATAGATCCGCATTGGGTTAAATCTTTATATAAAAAAGGAACTCCAACAACATACTTAAAAAGCAGAAACGAACTAAAGTATATAGGAATGCCTGTAGGCGGGTTACATTGCGGAACACTTTACCTTGGCGGTGATGGACGACTATGGCTATGGGGTATCTATAATGATGAACGGGAAGGCGTTGATCCAAAAACTGTCTTGTGGAACGACGGAAATACTGAAAGGAAAATAAAATCGCGCGACGGCGCAAATTATATAGAGCCAACAATTGCAGGGAATAAAAGAGTGCTGGAGCAAGGGTTTGCCTTGAAGTTAGAGTTTAACGACAAAACCATAATAAAAGAACTTAAAGAAGAAGATTGGGATGAAATAAGTTTTACAGCAACCTATCCCGTTGCAACAGTTACCTATACAAGCAAAGACTTACCGGTTACAATAGTTTTAAAGGCCGGTGCATTTTTTATTCCCCTGAATGCTGAAGACTCGGCTTTACCAGCTAGTTTTTTTAATATTACTATACACAACACTTCATCACAAAATATCAAAGCTTCATTGATAGGATGGCAGGAAAACGGAGCAAAGAAAATAACCGGCAAAACCGGGGAAGGATTAAGACAAAACACTGTGATTCATGGTGGTGGTTATAATGGTGTGTTTTGTAAATATAAAACGAGTATTGAGCCAGCGCCCAACGATCCTGATTCGGGAACCATGTGCCTTGGATTGATGAATCAAGCCTGCACGATAAATACCTCAGTTAATCCCTTTCCT
Organism: Flavitalea sp.; assembly: GCF_035489435.1. NCBI lineage: Bacteria > Pseudomonadati > Bacteroidota > Chitinophagia > Chitinophagales > Chitinophagaceae > Flavitalea > Flavitalea sp. The sequence goes on along the minus strand of NZ_DATHKG010000020.1, from coordinate 174,496 downwards.
CTTAACAAAGAAACCTTTGAAGACATCAATGAACAACTGGCTGAAAAATCTCCTTCCGATAAATTGGTTGCTGGCATTACAAGTCATAGCATTATAAAACCTTCCCGTTCTTTTACCACAGACTATGTGTTGACCTGGCATTTTACTACAGCCAGTAATAAAATGAAAACATTGGTAGCTGATGCAAAGACCGGCTATTATTATGGAAAAAAGTTTAAAGATGCTTCAGAAGTCATGGGCTACATAGCTGGCAGGTTCCTGGTATTACAAGCCAATACATTCTTATGGCAACAAACCTGGTATAACTCAACATTACCAAATTGGTTTCTCGAACGCACTTTTGTAAATATCGGAACGGTTGCCACCGCAAACACTTACCGCTTTGAAACGGGACGATTTTGGGGATGGGAAGGAGTTGGAGCATGCGAAGGAACCTGTACCCATGTCTGGCAATATGCACAGGCGCTGGGAAGAATATTTCCATCACTGGAACGCGATACACGTGAGCGGGTGGATGCAGGCATAGCTATGCAACAAAACGGCGGCATCCTTTTCAGAGGCGAGAATGAAAAAAAACCGGCAATCGACGGCCAGGCAGGAACTATACTCAGATTTTATCGTGAACACCAGATGAGCACGGACAATACATTTTTACAAGACAACTGGGCATCAATAAAAAACGCGGTATTGTTTATGCTTGCCCAGGATAAGAATGGAGACGGTATGACTGATACACCCATGGAGAACACGCTGGATGCAGTTTGGGAAGGAGAAATATCGTGGATTGTAGGTCTTTGTATTGCTGCTGCAAAAGCCGCACAAAGGATGGCCGATGACATGCGCGATGAAGCATTTGCAGAAACATGCAAAGCTTATGTCACGAAAGGTTGTAAAAACATGGCCGACCATTTATTTAATGGTGAATACTTTATACACCGACCGGATACACAGCAAGGAAGGAAAAAACTGGGCTCTTATAATACCTGTCACATAGACCAGGTATATGGACAAAGCTGGGCTTTCCAGGTGGGCCTGGGTAGGCTGTGGGATAAGGATAAAACACGTTCTGCCTTAAGCTCTTTATGGAAATATAATTTTGCAACGGATGTGGGCCCTTATATAAAAACGCACGTGGGTGGGCGGCCCTATGCCGTGGAGGGTGAATCAGGCATGATTATGAACACTAACCCTCATAATGAACCCAAACCTTATGGCGAGGCTGTAACCTGGCAGTTGGGTTATTTTCATGAGTGCATGACTGGCTTTGAACACCAGGTAGCCGCGCATATGATGGCTGAAGGGATGACGGATGAAGCCCTGATATTAACAAGAGCAATTCATGACCGTTATCATGCTGCAAAACGCAACCCGTACAACGAGATAGAGTGCAGTGACCACTATGCCCGGGCTATGGCAAGTTATGGTACGTTTATCTCCGCCTGTGGTTTTGAATATCATGGACCGAAAGGTTTTATACGTTTCAATCCCGCCGTTTCGCCAGATGATTTCACAGCACCTTTTACAACGGCTGAAGGCTGGGGAACTTACAAACAGAAACAGACGCCGACATCGTTTTCTGTGACTTTTGACATAAAGTATGGAAACCTCAATATAAATGAGATTAGTTTTGTTATAAGCAATAACCGGAAAATATCAAAAGCGGAAGCCAGGTTAAACGGAACAATTGTAGCTTGTAAAATGGATCAAAGTGGCGAAGACATTTGTGTCATATTCAATAACACTGCAACTATTGCAGCCAATCAACTTTTATCTGTTATAGTCAAATAAAATTTTCCGTTTAGTTATTATTGTTTTGTTCATCTGAATGTAACTTCTCATGTCTTTCCGACGTTTCAATGCAAACCTGTCGTATGAATAAATCGCTCAGAAATCCGGGAGTGTTGACAACTTTCTTTATTTGCGCAATTAATCTTGCTTTTTCACAATCCACCCAGATGGATTTTCCTGGCAATGATAAATTGTACCCCATATCTGTAGCTGATTTTTCCGAAGCTCAACAATTCCAGCAACTTGAGCCATTTTTCGTAAACAAGCTTGTAGTCGCAGCAGGTGAAGCTACACATGGAACACATGAGTTTTTTGTATTGCGATCAGTTTTGTTTTCATACCTGGTTAAGAACCATGCTTTCAAAATGATCGCCGTTGAAGCAGACTTCGCTGATTGCCAATTAATAAACGATTATATCCGAACCGGCTTTGGCTGTGTCGATTCATCACTCAAATCTATCAAAGGTTCTTTCCTTCACAATTCAGAGTTCCGGAATTTAATTGAGTGGATGAGGCACTATAATGCATCTCTAAAAGATTCTGACAAGATTTCCTTACATGGAGTTGACATGCAGTATATAGGATCCCCGGTTGAAAGACTAAAGCTGTGCATTCAACAAAATGCGCAGGCATTATTGGAAACTTTGAATGCCAATATCGGGAAACGGGATCTTTCATCCCGTCGGTTGTTTTTCGCTCCCTTTTCGCCTGCCAGGGACTCAGTTATCAGAAGTCTTTTGCAGATGAATAGTGATTTACAAAAATGGTTTAAGGATAAGAAGGTTTTATTAATGACTACATTGGCGGCCGAAAATTATTTGGAGGTTGAAATTTGCTTAACCAACATAAATCAATCCATAAAATATTATACAGAATCAAGGACACTGCCTGACCAATATCGCGACAGCTGTATGGCAGAAAACGTCAAAAAACTTTCAGAAAATGGCAGGAACAAGATTTTCGTTTGGGCTCACAATGGTCATGTTGAAAAGAGTGCAAACGGTACCGGCCGGCACCTGAGATTAGGTGGCTATTTAGCCGGATATTATCGGGAGGAGTTTTATAACATAGGTTTTGTGTTTAACCAGGGAAGCTTCATAGCACGTAAAGGAGCAAACTCAACTGCTCATCTTATGGTAAGGCGCATGTTCAAAAAGTACAGTAGGTATCCGACCAGACAATTTTCATTACCACCTCTTGGCAAACGTTCTTTTCCCGGAATTATGGCAGCCGCCAAAATTCCAACCTTTTTCGTAGATCTAAAGACCTCAACATCACCGGTATTTTCAAAAGCGCTTCCCGCCTATCAACTGGGGGCAGTTTATATGAATAAGAATCAATCAGTTTTCCCCTTTCAGGCCAGGGAGAACTTCAACGCGATAATATTTGTTAACAAGACGACTGGGACCAATCCGCTGGAACAGTTATAGAGATCATAAAAAGTTGAGATTTAAACCCTGCATTACTCGCTCCAGGGGGAATGCAGAATAGCGTCGGGAAAATTTTTCCTTTGAAAATCTGGTATCATATAGGCACAAATATCAGCATTGATAGAGCCATAGGTTGTATCCGTTTTATGTTTATAACCTTCAAAAAAAGTAGGTATAATCTCTTTCTTGAAATCAGTGCGGGGAAACTGTTTTATAATTTCTTCACGGTGCTCTTTAGATAAATCCTGGTAACCTTTGCCTACTACATCGAGTGCCACCCCATAATTCAATAGCGCCACTTCAGCTTCTTTATGCGGTGCAATTGCGGGCATTGTATGCAGGGCGATTGTGTCCCAAACCAACTGAAGTACAGGTTGTGTTAATCCATGGCTCCTGAGGAAATCACGTGCGGCATTGGCGCCGTCCACTTCAAATGCTTTATCCGGACTGCTGTAATGCGGACAAAGTCCCAGGTCATGAAAAACTGAACTAACATATAGCAACTCAGGATCGTAAGGGATTTTTTCCTGCGTTCCATTCAACGAAGCGAAACAAAACGATCTTAATGAATGATTATAAAGAAATACTGAACCATGTTCGAGCAATAATTCCGTAGCCTGTCGGGCTATCGTACTGTCGGGTATTTTAATACCCGCAACAACTTTGGGTTTATTTATTTTCATAATACTCATTTTAAAGTGAAACCGTTTTTGTGGAGATGCCTACCCTGTTGAGAAAATTAATATGGCATATACAGACAACAATATCGGCTATCTCCAGGTTACTAAAATTAGCTTTGAGCTTCTCATAGGTTTCATCGGCGACGCCCTGAAGGGAAATATGTGTTATTTCCTCTGCTATCTGAAGGACGCTTTTTTCGATGTCGGTAAACAAAGGACTTTCGTGCCAGGCAGTCAGCGCAAATATTCTTCGCGGCGATTCTCCCTGCTGCAGAGCTTCCTGGGTATGATAGTCAATACAATAAACACATTTATTGATCTGTGAAACCCGGATTTTAATGATCTCCATCAGGGCCCTGGGTACGGAGGAAGCACCCAGGCGTTTGTCTATCCCTACAATATGATTCCAGTACAGTGGTTCTTCCTGCCAGATGTCTAAGCGATGTCTGATAACCTTAAGCATATTTTACATTTTTGATTTGAAGAACAAAGTTCCCGGACAAAAATGCCTTTCTTCTTAAACTGGTTTAAGAAAGATGTTTTTTTCGAATTTCGCTTAGATATTCAGGGGTAAAACCCAGGAAAGAAGCCAGGAGATATTGAGGAACACGTTGTATAAAGTCTGAAAAATCCTGGCTAAACTGACGATATAACTCTTCTTTGGAATGCTCATATAACATCCTCAACCTCATCTGCGAGGCGGCATAAGCTCTTTGAAAAACAAAATGGAAATATTCGTTCAATTCAGGGACTTTGTCGAGCAGTTCCTGCTGGTGGCTTTTAGTAATGCAAAGCACTGCCGTTGTTTCAATAGCACGAATAGAAAACTGCGCATCCGAGCGTTGTTGGAAAGCCATAAAATCTGATGCCCACCAATTTTCTATCGCAAAGTCAATCACTTGTTCCGTTCCATTTTGCCGCAAGTAATAAATGTATACACACCCTTTGACGATGAAGAATTTTTCATTACACCGGTCACCCTCTTTTAACAACATTTGCTTTTTTTGATATGTCCTGTACTCAAAAAAAGGCTCCATTAAACTTAATTTATCCTGCTCTATAGGGCAGAATTTTCTGATATGCGTTATAAGTTCTTGTATTACCAGCTTAAAGTTATTTTACCTGCAAAGTTAAGTCATAAGAATAATTATATTCCGATAGATATTAGCGGGAATAAAAGAAAATAATATCGGAATCAGGCTGATTTCTATGAATGGATCTTCAGTAATGACTCAAATTGCCTCAAAGAGCGGGAAGGTATCAGCTTTCGAATGCGGTAAAAAATTCTTTATATTCGATATAAACCTGTTCCCATAAAACTTTACGTTATGCAAAAGATTCTTGTTTACACAATAATTGTTCTTGTGTCATTGTTCACTGGTTGCGCCGGCACCACCGACCAGCCATTGTCCTCTCCACAAGACGCACAGGTGCTACTCGATGCCTTACCTGACGATGCGGCAATTGATTCCACCGCAGTTTTAACCTCCCTTGGAAAGAAGAACTTACTTCGAATAAAAAGCAATCTGAAGACACTGGCAGCCACAACTTCAAAACAAAACAAGGATTCCAAATCCGGACTGACTTTATCGAAAGTTCAAAAGGAGGTGATCGTATTCGCGCGTGATAGACACAAAGATGAATGGGATCAGGACATAGTTGTCGGTGGTAATGAGTCTTGTTCCCGCAGTTGTCTTTCCAGCTATAATAACGGGTTAAATGAATGTAACCGACTTAGTGGATTATCAGGAGCCACCTGCTCAGCAAACAATCTCACAATCTATCTTCTTTGCTTACGTAATTGTTCAGGTACTTTACCGCAGTAAAATGCTGAGATGAATCGATGCAAACAACGAATGATCCCGGTTTTCTAATCATGAATTAACTAAACCTGACCTCCTGTGATCAAAAATTATTTCCGGCTCGGATGGCGTGCGCTATTTAAAAGCAAACTTATCAGTGCCATCAATATATTTGGCTTAGCTACTGGCCTTACTTCTGCAATCCTGATGATTATCTGGGTTGAGAACGAACTCAGTTTTGATACCCACTACAAAGATTATGAAAGGACCTACATGCTGATGGCTATCAAGTCGCCAATTGATGGTGAAACTATTACTTCTAACCGCCAACCATATATTCTTGGAAAGATTGCCGCAGATGAAACACCTGGAATTAAGTCTCTCACAAGGTTGTACGCAGTTAATTCAAACAAAGTTATGAAGGTGGGCAATCATTCGTTCTATGAAGAAAAGGCCGCTTATATTGACGAACAGTGGTTTAATATTTTTGACCAGGAGATTTCATCGGGTGATTTAAAAAGTTTTTTTAGTAATCCTTTCAGTGTTGTTCTTACAAAGAACCGTGCAAAAGATTTGTTTGGAAACACTGACCCGGTGGGAAAAATCATTTCAATTGATTCAAATCAATACATGGTGCGAGCGGTTGTTGAAAATAACAAATCGAATGCTACTTTCCAATATGATATGTTCCTTCCAGTACAGGCAGCATTAACCGATCCTGTAATCAAAAAAGCAAGTGTCAGTTGGAATAGTTCTTCATATTTCACCTTTGTTAAATTGGATCAGGAGGCTGATACCTCAAAGGTTGCTTCTGCAATATATACAATCTGTAAACGTCATTGGGATAACAAGAATTTCGAAGCTGACCGCATATCATTATTGCCAATTAATGAACTGCATTTTACTGAAGCAGGGGGAGCAAGAGATTTACCTCACGGAAATAAACAAATTGTACTCATATTTGGAATCCTTGCGGCTATGATTTTGTTTTCTGCCTGTATCAATTATGTGAATCTTACCACCGCGCGAGCGGCACAAAGGTCAAAGGAAGTAGGTATCCGCAAACTGATCGGCGCAAGGAAGCACCAGATTTTTGTCCAGTTTCTTATTGAATCAATCCTGACAACAGTTATCGCGATAGCTATTGCTTTGCTTGTTGTTCAACTTGTTCTTCCTGTCTTTAATAACCTCACCGAAAAACAGTTTTCACTTCCACTCTTGCAGGGAAAGTTCTGGTTCATTATCAGTATCACGGCAATGCTGGTTGTGCTACTGAATGGAATATATCCTGCCTTGTTGTTGTCTTCTTTTAAACCTGTAAATGTTTTAAAAGGAACAGCTTTATTCAGGATTAAAGATGGTTTTCTCCGAGAAGGGTTGGTGGTTGTTCAGTTCAGCTTTTCAATTGCATTGGTTGCCGGCATTATAATACTTTCAAAGCAATTAGAGTTTATCAATGAACGCGATGGTGGATTTAACAGGTCGCTTGTGTTTCAAATGCCAATGCCAATTGCGGCATTTGAAAATATGGACTTGACGAAACAGGAATCAACAATGAACCAGATGCGTGAATCCATTGCGGAAGACGCAGCTGTAACAGCAGCTTCAGTTGCGACTCCCGGCATAGGCAACACGGAAGTGTTTTTTACAGGTGCCGTGAATTGGCCGGGAAAGTTGGAATCACTGGACCCGCTTGTTTCTCCGTTTTGGGCCGACGATAATTTTTTCCGGCTTTTTGATCTGAGACTGGCAGAAGGGAGATGGTTAAAAAACGACCAGGGTGATGCAAAAAATGTGGTGATTAACGAATCAGCAGTAAAAGAATTTGGATTTAAAAAACCAGTAGCTGGACAACAGTTTGTATATCTGGGCGATACGGGTGTTATCGTCGGGGTAGTTAAGGATGTTCAATATAAAAGCATGCATGAAAAAATTGGAGCACAGGTTTTTAAACAAAATAACAACGCCGGGACGTTCAACCTCTATGTAAAACCAGGTCTGGGTCAAACAACACGTGCGCTTGCTGCGGCAAAAAGAATCTGGAATCAGAATCTGCCGTCTTATCCATTCATTTACAGTTTTGTAGAGGATGATTATGCGGCTATGTATGCTGCTGAAACAAAATCCGCAAAACTGGTCACTATATTTGGTTTACTGGCTGTATCCATTTCGTGTCTTGGTCTTTTGGGACTTGTTACTTTTTCTACCGGGGCACGTTCAAAGGAAATCAGCATCCGAAAAATGCTGGGTGCAAACGCCTTGAATATCCTGAATCTGCTGTCAAAAGATTTCATGAAACTCGTAGTGATTGCCGCGCTAATTGCAATACCTGTTGCGTATTATTTCGGCAGCAAATGGCTGGAAAACTTTGCTTACAAAATTGATCTTAGCTGGGGAATCTTCGGACTTGCCGGGCTTGCCGCTTTATTTATTGCTTTTGCTACGATTAGCGTACATGTCATTAAGGCGGCTGTTGCAAATCCGGTGAAAACTATGAGGAATGAGTAGAATGGCAGTTGGTTAGCCTTGCCTTAAATTCAACACTGCTTTTAAATTATTCATTTCGCAAAGATTTAACCGGGTTGGATAATGCAGCTTTTAAAGATTGAACACTGATCGTTGCCAGGCTTATCACAAGAATTCCAGCAATCGTAACTACAAAAACAACAGGCGATATCGGTGACCTGTAAGCGAAGTTGTTAAGCCAGGCACTCATGCTTAAATAAACAAGTGGCAATGCAATAATAGCAGCAATAACGATCAACAGTAAAAATCCCTTTGAAAGCAGGAAAACTATGCCACTCACGGAGGCCCCCACCACCTTGCGGATACCAATTTCTTTTTGCCTTTTCTGGGCAGTAAAAGCAGACAGCCCAAACAAACCAAGGCAGGAAATTAGAACCGCCAGACAGGTAAAGTATTTCGCCAGTATGGCCACCTTGCTCTCCTGCCTGTACATTGCCTGGTATTCATCATCCAGGAAACTATAATCGAAAGGCAGGCCCTTGCTGAACTTTTCGAATTTAACACGGATCTCGTGCAGGGTCCTGGCTTCTGTTCCTGGCTGTATTTTGGCAATCACATTTGGCATCACAGGATATACCTGGAAGAAACTTGGTTTTACTTTTTGGTATAGAGATTCGAAATGAAAGTCTTCGGCAATACCAACTATAGTTCGCTCCTGGTCCCAGAACCTGACCACCTTCCCTATCGGATCCTTGAGACCCATGGCGCGGATAGCAGACTCATTAAAGACGATTTCTTTTGAAGGTGACATAAACCCCGTTTTACTCGCAATCATATGCCTTCCCTCTTTTAGCCGGATGCCAACCGTTTGGGGGAAGTTTTCGCCGACTTCAAGGTTTATAAAGTCAATATTTGTCCCAGGCTCTTTCCCGGGCCAGTTGAAATCGCCAATCGTGCCGTGTCCGCCTGTAAGGTTATGATAATAACTGGAGACATTCAAAACTCCGGGGATGGATTTTAATTCATTGATAAATGCAGCTGCTGACCCCAATTCTGCTGAATCCATACCCATCGGGATCTCAAACCTCAGAATATTTTTTCTGTCATAGCCAATATTTTTGTTCTGAATATATTGCACCTGGCGATAGATGATCAACACGGAAGCAATCGCAAATATCGATAGGCTGAATTGGAAAATAACAAGACCCTTACGCGTCCAAAGTTCGGCAACAGAACTTCTTATAGGTCCTTTGAGGATAGTCACAGGCTTAAAACCTGAAATATAAAAAGCGGGATAACTACCAGAAAACACACCGGTAAACAAGGTGATAGCCGATGCTGCCAACACCAGTTCATAAGTGAATTGTATTGACAATAATTTGCCGGTGATACTGTTGAACGCTGGCAGGATCAACGCAGCAAGCCCGAGGGCAATAAGCATCGCAATAATGCTCATGATGCAGGACTCTGTAAGCATCTGAACTACCAGGCGGGAGCGGGAAGCACCCATTGTTTTTTGAATGCCAACTTCCTTGATACGACGAGCCGCCCGTGCAGTTGACAGGTTCATAAAATTAATACAGGCAATCAATAATATAAAAATGCCAATGCCAGTAAATAATCTCACATAATTAATTCTTCCTCCCAATAATTTACCATCCACATACTGGTCATACAAATATTGTTCGGAGAATTTCCGGATAAACAACTCATTTTTTGAATTTTTATCTTTGGTGTTCAGAAATTTTTTAAGTCCCGCATCCAGTCGGGCCTTATTGGCATCATCCTTTAGCAACACATAAGTATGCGGGTCACTGTTTCCCCAGGCAAGCATGGCCGGGCGTTTTGCTACAAAAAGATCAAAATTCAGCAGCAAATCATATTGTTCGGTCGCATTAGCCGGTAAACTTTTAAATACAGCAACCACTTCATAAGTGCCTTCGAATTCATTATGAACCCAACTGATCGTTTGGCCAACCGGGCTCTGCCTGTTGAATAATTTAGATGCAAGTTTATCTGAGATGGCAATTTTCATTTCACCCTCGAAAAGCCTGAGCGCATCACCTTTAATCACAGGGCAGGTGAACACATTGAAAAACTCCCGGCTCACAAACTGTGGCTTTGCTTTGAACCTCGATATAGCATTAGTGATAATTCCTTCTGACCCAAACCAGGAAGAGGGCACTACCGATACCGCATCAGTAACATCCGGCATCTCTTTCACCATGGCTGCGGCCAGCAGTCCTGGTGTATATTCAATCGTTTCAATACCATTGCTGCTTTGCATATTCTGCATCACCTGGTACAGGTGTTTGTCCTTCTCGTTGTATTTATTCATTCGCAGTTCGTCCTGGATCCAGAGCCAGATGAGCAGCGCAGATGAAATTCCGATAGCCAGTCCTAACAGGTTGATTATGGCAAATTGCCGGTCTCTCAAAAAATTTCGCCAGGCAATCTTCCAATAATTTAAAAGCATACCAATAAATTGAGTGATACGTCTGACGACCAATTGAAGTGCCAATGATTTAAACTCCTGATCCCGTTGGGCTTGAATAAATTTATCGGATTCAGGATTGTCCGTTTCCGAACAGGCAGTGTTCCATAACGATCAAATATTGTTCTTCTTTTGGAACCCGATTGAGGCCCGAATTGGAGGCCGAAATAAAGATACCTGATACAAATAACTTATAACTTTACCTACATGGATACCAAAGGTCTTCTATTTATACCTGACATCAGTGGCTTCACCCGATTTGTCACAGAATCAGAAATCAATCACAGCCGCCTGATCATCCAGGAGTTGCTGGAATTGCTGATTAATGCAAATCAAATAGGACTTGAAGTTTCCGAAATAGAAGGCGATGCGATCCTATTTTATAAGTTTGGGGAAGTTCCGAAACTCGAAGCAATATATCAGCAGGTAAAAGAGATGTTTTGTGAATTTCATAAAAACCTGATAGCCTATGACCAAAGAAAATATTGCCAATGCAAAGCGTGCAGCTCCGCCGCAGATCTTTCCTTAAAAGTAATTACCCATTACGGAGAATTTACGGAATACAATGTCAGGAATTTCAGCAAGTTGATTGGCAAAGATGTAATAGTTGCCCACCAGTTATTGAAGAATGACATTGAGCAGCACGAATACTGGTTGGTTACCAAGGATCTTTTGCATGATCAGTCACCTAAAGATTTTACAACGTGGATGATATGGGATGACAGTGTAAAAAAAACTGAAACTGGTGAAATACACTTTCATTACACACAACTTAGCCAATTAAAAAAAGGAATAGCAGATGCGCCTTTACCGCGTATAAACCTTTCGGGGAAAAAGAAAATATACTCGGCCTCCAGGGAATACGAAACGGATATCATTACACTATTTCATGCTACCGGTTCTTTTGAGTGTCGCCATCGTTGGTGGGAGGGTGTAAAGAAAGTAGAAGTGTTGAATCATTTTTTACCACGCATAGGCATGCGGAGCCGGTGGACTTTGGAAAACGGGGAAACCGCTTTCTATTCAAGTAGCTATTCCTATACCGACACAAAGATTGAGTTTAGCGAGACCGATGAAAAAAGCAACCAAATAACTTACTATACCCTCATTTATAAAGAACCTAATAAAACTGAACTTACCATTGATATTTACCAAACAGGGAATTGGATAACAAAATTACTGAATGATTTTTCCGGTCGTCAAAAAATGGGTTCAAGACTTCAAAAGTCATTAGAAAATCTCGTTCCGCTGTTACAGGAAATGGATATTTAATCAGGATGAATAATCATTTATGGCCACCTACCTATACCAGGACAATTTAGAATCAAAAAGATTAAAAACCAGGTTCCTGACTACGGAGGATATCATAACCTGGGCCGACTTTTTTAACGATAAAGAAGCAGTCGAATACATGTCAACGTTTCTCCTGAGTTCAAACGAAGAGACTGCCAAACACTGGATCGGGAAACAGATGACACGATATAAAGAAAATCGTTTTGGACTTCAGGCCCTGATAGATAAAAGGACTAATGAATTTGTGGGACAATGCGGACTTTTAAAACAAGAAGTTGACGGGCAAAATGAAACTGAAGTGGGATATCACATGTTCAAAAAATACTGGGGACAGGGCTTTGCGCCAGAAGCAGCAAAACTATTTATTGAATACGCCTTTGCAAACGACCTGGCTGATTCAGTTATTTCAATAATAGACATCCGAAATATCAGGTCGCAGATTGTTGCAGACAAGAATGGACTTCAAAGAGAAAAACAAACCAGGTGGTCGGACATGGATGTATATATCTACAGAATAAGAAAGTGAATTTGACCAAGGATTAATTATACCGTTCAAATTGATGGTAAGATTCCAATAAACACTATGCATAGCCGTTAGTCCATGAATTGTTCCCCCACCCCATTTGCGCCAGCCAGCGGCGAAAAAACTATTCTCAACAATGCATTGATCAAACAAATTTGACTGACTAAAATGTATGTGATGATCGCTTCCACCCCCGCTGGTCTTTTCATACCTGCCCATCAATTCCTGTCCAATCAAACACAAAAGCTTTATTACAGCAAAGCTGACATTTCCCTGCTCTTTCCCGGCGCCCCCTAATACCGCCAAATTTTGATTATTGCCAAAATTTTGATTAATTTTGTTGTATAACTAAGTGTGTATGAAGGCATCAATGGGTTCCCGGGTTAGAGAAGCGTTGTCAACCACAAAAACCGCAAAGGTTTTGACAGCCGCTATTATTGCCAATAACCGTTACAATAACGATGTTATAAGGGTAAACGGCGCCCTCCCAAATGGAGAAATGCTGGTCCTTAAGCGCATAAGTCTCAAAGATAGATGAGTCTTGCTGTTGGCTTTCTTATAATTTTTCTCCTCGCCGTTCCAGGTATCGTTTTTCGCGTTACTTATCTTTCAAGCCCTTATTCCAAAAGGAATATCAATACCACTACTTTAGAAGAGATTTACAGTTCGCTGATCCCGGCTTTCATATTTCATTCTGTGTCCGTACTGCTGCTCGCCGGTTTAGGTTATAAAATCGATTTCCAGTTCATTTTCAACCTCCTTATAGCAAACAACTCGGCCAAAGATATCAACAAGCTGAACGATTATCTTTTTTCATTCCTGGTGTACATGTTCATCAACACAGTAATAAACTTCCTCGCTGCATTACTGTTGCGAAAGCTGGTGCTGCGCTATAATCTTTACAAAAAATATCCCGTCCTAGCCATTTATAATAAATGGTATGATATACTAAAGCCAAAAAGTAAAGTGGCTGAACCCATTTCTGTATGGCTGGATGTATTGTTAGAAACCAGGAATGACACTTTGATATATAGAGGTTTTCTTACGGATTTCTGGCTGGATAAAGATGGAGGTATTAAAGAACTTCATATGGAAGATGTGAGACGAAGAGTTTTATCAAGGGATGAGAAGGCGGAAGGAGCGGATTTTTATCAGACACCAACTACGGCGGCGGTCAATCCACCTGGTGATACAACGCAACCGCCAGCTTCTGAAACAATGGTTTTTGAGTCTGGGATAACGGAAGAAATCGATGAACGTTATTATCACATCCCCGGAGAAATATTTATCATCAAATACGCCGATGTAAAAAACATGAACATCACTTACTACTCAGAAGTATAGACTTACTATTCAGAAATATAGACTTCCATTCAGAAATATAGACTTCCAATCAAAACTATAAATTTCTATTCAGAATTATAATATCAGAAAGACATCATAACGAAATAGGCTGAAGCATCGTTTTTTCCCAATCACTGTATTTTTTTCTGAGCTCCCGGTACTTAGCGGGCTCTTTGGTTTTCAGGTCATTTTTTTCACCCGGATCGCTGCTCAGGTCAAACAAATATTCAGTATCCCCGTCCATTATATATTTCCATTTGCTGTCAAGCACCGCATGTTGTTTTACTCGCTGTGTTAATCTCCAGTAAAATGTGCGGGGAAGGTTCTTCTTGTTATTCAACAGGAAAGGCACCAGGTTAATGCCATCCAGTGGAAAAGCCAAATCAGTTTTTGCACCCGTTATCGCAAGGATCGTTGCAGACCAGTCCATGGTAATTACAGGCTGTACTGACACAACATTTGGTTTCACTTTCCCGGGCCAGGTCACAAATGCCGGCACCCTGACTCCCCCTTCCCAAACATTCATTTTGCTCCTGGCAAAAGGACCCATGTCTGAAAATTTTTCCCCGCCATTATCACTGGTAAATATCACGACGGTGTTTTTATCAAGACCTTTTTGTTTTAATAATTGAATGATCATACCTACCTGGTCATCAAGACTTTTCACCATAGCTGCATAAACGGACGGGGATCCGTTCGAAGCAAGCCCCCTTGCGGACCTGAACAATGAATCAGGTAATTCTTTATCCCCCGGGGCCTGCCAGGGCCAATGCGGTGCTGTAAACTGCAGACTAAGAAAAAAAGGTTTTGAGTGATTGCGGCTAAGAAATTCAATAGCCTTTTTACCAATGAGTTCAGTGAGATAACCGTTGGTAATTATAGACGTTTCATTTTCATATAGATCCGGCATACCACCGTCGCCTTTGTGGGAAACGTAATCTGCCGCACCTGATTTGATGCCATAAAAATAGTTGAAACCATGTTTTCGGGGAGCGAAGCCAGTATCCGTTCCCAGATGCCATTTCCCGATCAGGGCGGTTTCATACCCGGCATTTTTTACCGCTCTCGCTACCGAAAATATAGTTGGAGACAGACCGATACGGAAGTCACGGTTTGAGCTGGTCCAGGGTTCCAGCAGTCCAATATCAATCCGAGCGGGATAACGGCCTGTCATAAACGCGGCCCTTGTAGGGGTACACACAGGTGCAGCAGCATAAGCATTCATAAACTTCATACCTCCCGCAGCAAGTTTATCAAGGTTTGGTGTCTCGTAATCCTTGCGGCCATAACTACTTAGGTCAGCATATCCCATATCATCAACCATCAGGTAGATCACGTTTACCTTTTGAGCTGATATAATGAATGATCCTGTCAAAAGCACTATTAACAATCCAATTTTGCGCAGCGACAATAATAGATCAGTATTTTGATAACGCATTTTGTATTGACTGGCAGCTTTAAATTACTGTCCTCTAAGTTATTTGGTTTACCTTTTTGAAGCGCAATTATTTTAAACCTTCTTATAAATAACACTCCAATGAATTATCGGATTCTATTCATCGCTTCGATGTTAACTTGTAACCTTTCCTATTCCCAGGACAACACCAACCTCGAAAAAACCATAAGAATGCTTGAACAAAAAGTTATCCAGGGAATACTGGATAATGATACGCTCGAATTGAAAAAACTGTGGGCGCCGGAGTTTATGGTGAACACACCCAGGAATAACGTTGCTCCCAACCGTGATTCCGTATTTAAGATCCAGCTGGCAGGTATGATCGATTATAAATCATTCGAAAGAAAAATCGAGCAAATCCAATTCCAGGATAACATAGTTATAACTATGGGGTCTGAAGTATATGTTCCTAAAAACGATCTGTCCGGAGCAAAGGCCGGCCAGACCGTTAATAGAAGGTTCACTAACATTTGGAAGAATAATAATGGCAACTGGCAACAGATTGCCAGGCATGCGTCTGTAATTTGTAAATAATGGCTGGCCTTTAGAATACATGCTTTAGGCGAACCTGATAGTCTGGACGAATTTTACTTAAACGGCCTTGTAAAAATCCATCACGGATTGCATGTTGTCTTTCAGCAAGCCCGAAGCTTCATCAAAAAAATTATCTTTTATCTTTTTTGAAGCCTTATTGTCAGATGATTTTTTGATCAGCCCACGGATTGGTTCCAGGCCATCAAAGAATGGTGCAACTTTTTTTTCAAGTACTGGTGATTCTGCTTCTATTGTTTGGAGAAGGGTTTCATATTCATCTAAAATACTGTAAATCTCTTTTACATTGTCCGGACTATGCCTTCTGGGTACACGGTCAAACAATTCATTAAGTGCGGTAATTGTTGTGTTCATACTTTTTTTCCAATTAAACCTGTGAAAAATCTGCCGGGGCAACAAAAGTCCTTGTTATCGTAGAAACCGTATCCTTATACTCGGGCAGATCTTTCAATTTGACCCATTGCGGATCACTGGAAAACGCCTTCCAGTTTTTATCATGCTCAGGCATATCGTCGAAGGCAATCATATAGGTAAGATTCGGAATCTTCTCCCCGATAATTGTTTCGCCGAAAAACACGGGATCGAGTCCTACCCTTTTAAAAATTTCTATTTCCCCACCTTCATTAAACATATGAATCTTTTTGATCCCAGCCAGTTCACTATGGCTTTCGTAGCGACGTAACTCAAGCAAACGTGGTTTCTTTTCCGGCACCATTAACTGCGGCATATTTGTGAATGACTTAAGCAATGAACTCTGGATACGTGAATAGGCCGGGGTTTTAACTTCTGCATTCAGATAAGCCGCAGCCGCGGCCTGGTAAGCTTTGTCTTTTACCAATGCATCGCGCATGCCGGTAAATGCATCAAAGGAACTAAATGGGATTAGCACAAAAAGCCTGGCTTGTCCCTTGGCTTCCAGCTCCCTGAATACTCCAACATTTTTTGATCCCAACCTGTTCAAAGCCGGGATGGCAGCCTTTTCATAATAATCTTCTACCAGTTTCTGTTGAGCATCACTTGCAAATGTGTACTCTCTCAATTCATAAAACTCCTGTTTTTTTCTTTTTTGTTTTTCACTGTCATCAGAGGCCAGAGCAAAGCCTGGTGTAAGACCGGCCACTGTGGCGGTTAACATAGAAGATCTTAAAAAATTTCGTCTTTGCATATTCTTTTTTGTATTGCGTAAGATAACAAATTCTATTTCGTTGATACCTGATCCGATTATAATACTCCAGGTTTTAGTTTTTTCATCAACCTTTCTTTGCACCGCTACCATCTATCATCAGGTTTTCCGTCCCTGCATGTGGCTATCCATCTCTGCATCAATATTTCCAACCACTCACTCATCACTCATAACTCATAACTCATAACTCTATTGAATCCATCGTTCAAAAAATTCAAATGTTCTCAACATCTGATCGATTCTTTGCCTGTTGTCTCCGCTTCTTGTAAGCTCATGCGTGCCATTAGGATGCCGGACATATTCCACCGGACGGCCCAGTACTTTCAGGCTTCTGTATAACATTTCACTCTGTACAAAACCGGTACGACGGTCATTGTCACCATGAAAAATCAGATAAGGAGTCGTGATAGCTGCAACATAGCTGATGGGAGATTCTCTTTGAAGCAATTTCTGAACTTCCGGCTGCCAGGGATATCCACCAAAATAATTTGGCACCAGGCGCCATGCATTTCCTTCACCAAAGAATGTCGCAAGATCGTACACACCGCGTTGCGAGCATGCGGCTTTAAAACGTTTATCGTGTGAGATGATCCAGGCGACCAGGTAACCGGCATAAGAACCACCACTGACTACCATCTTTGAAGTATCAATCCAGTTTTCTGAAACTGCCTTGTCTAATGAAGTGAGCACATCGCTGGTTGGTCCAGCGCCCCAGTCGCTCACATTTGCACGAAGAAAATCCAGGCCATAGCCACCGGAACCACGTGGATTACAATAAACAACGCCATAACCCTGGCTGCAAAAATACTGGAACTCATGCCACATACTGGCCTCGCCGGGCCCCCACATTGCAGATGGCCCGCCATGAATGTTTAAAAGAACCGGGAATTTCTTTCCGGCTTCATAACCGGCAGGTTTCATAGTCCAGTATTCAATAGTCAGGCCCTTTTCATTTGTAAAGGTTTTCTTTTCAGGAACAGAAAGTTTTTTTGTCTTCACCCAGCTGTTGAAACTACTTAATGGCTTAACAACCTTCATTTCTATATCAGTCAGGTAAACCTCACCTGGATTTGCAACTTCTGTTTTTGCAAAAACTATTTTATCTCCGGAAATATCATAGCTGGAAATGCCTGCATTATAATCACCGAATTGCTGAACTTTTTTGGTCTTGACATCTACCCTGTATATTGGGGCACCACCATTTGACTGCGCACTGAAATACAGGAATTTTTCATCCTGGCTCCAGTTGAAATTGCTCTTATTACGATCGAAAGGAATTGTTATGATATCTTTCGCAGATCCATCGACAGGCATAATAGCCAGCGATGGTACCGATACAAATGATGTATTACCATATTGAAAGGCCAACCATTTGCCGGAAGGAGAGATACGTGGACTATTGAATGATTTACCTTCTTCACCTAAAATTTTTCGAAGGTTGTTTCCATCCACATCAGAGATAAAAATTTCGCTTTCGAGGGAACGGTCTGGGTGTTGAAGAGAATCAAGATCTCCTGAAAAAATAATATGCCGGCCATCCGGTGTAAAGTCTGCATTTGTAAATCTTGCAAAGCCTTTAGTTATAGGCCGCGGAACGGCTGCGGTGTCCGCATTCACTATAAAGATATGGGCGAAGTTCAGATCGGGTGAAACATTGGTTTCGCTTTGAAAGTTCAGTTTATTGATCACAACAGCTTTACGGTCTTTTTCATTATCGGCCAGCCAGGCCCTCACCTGGTCGAGGTTCCCGTCAGGATCCGCTTTAATGCGTGCATCTGTAAGTCCCGTGTTTTTGCTGAAGCCCGGCCTTTCAAGTGACCAGGCGGGCAAACCGTCTTTTACATTCAACACCGAATCCTTCAACATATCCCTGTATGATATGGAACCTGAAAACAGGATTTTTTTACCATCTGGCGACCATACAGGATTTGATGCGCCATAAGCATGTTTTGTGAGCTGGCGGGGCTCCCCACCTTCCATAGATAAAAGGAATAGTTGTGACTTTCCATCAACCGGCCGGGCAAATACCAGCTGTTTTCCATCTGGACTCCAGGCTGGTTGCGAAGCACCTTCGCTGGCCGTAGTCAGCTGGCGCGGAACTGAATTTCCATCTGTGGCGACAATATAAATCTGGGTGATATACTTATAATCAGCTTTGCTGGTAGGATCTGGTATGATTGAGTTCAATGTAAATGCAGCCTTGCTACCATCTTTTGACAATGCTATATTATCAGGTCTTTTGATTTTAAGCATATCAGTAACGCGCATCGGTTCAGTTCCGTTTTGTGCCTGCACAAATTGTAAAATGATCGTAAATAAAAACAAAGAACATATTTTTCTCATGCGATAGTTTTTGGAATTTCAATGTACTGAATTAATTGAATCGCAGAGTTCCCGACCGAAAATCACCGGTAAGATTTATTCTCAAACAAAAAACAGCTATAAATACTTATCTTAAATTAGATACAGGTAATCCTGATAAACATATTTTATACAGCTATATCCACTAAAAAGAAATAAAATGTTCGATAAGGAAACTTATATCAACAGGAGAAAACAACTTCAGCAAAAAGTAAACAAAGGTATTGTGCTGCTCTTAGGCAATCAGCAAAGCAGCATGAGTTATAAAGACAACTGGTATCCTTTTCGCCAGGATAGTTCCTTCCTGTATTTCTGCGGTATTGACCTGGCTGATCTTATATTGGTGATTGATATTGACAATGACAGGGAAATACTTTTTGGTAATGATGCTACGATCGATGATGTGGTTTGGCAGGGACCCCTCCCGGCTCTCTTCGAGCTTGCTGAGCAGTCAGGTATAGCACAAAGTGAAAAACTTTCCCGGCTGAAATCATATCTGCAATCAGCCAGGCCTTCAACGGTACATTACCTGCCACCCTACCGGCCTGAACATTATGACATCATAGGCGATTTGCTCGAGATACCTCACCTGCAAGTTGAATCAAAAAAATCCGTCGCGCTGATCAAAGCAATTGTATCATTGAGATCGATAAAATCCGAAGCTGAAATTGCTGAAATCGAAGCCGCTGTAAACATTACGAATCAAATGCAGCTGGCGGCGTTAAGTTCGGCAAAAGCCGGTGATACAGAAGCCCATATTGCCGGTCAGCTACAATCCATTGCTATAGCAGGCGGTGGTAATTTATCATTTCCAACTATATTGACCACAAGAGGTGAAACACTGCATATTCATTATACCAACAACCCGATAGTTCCGGGCAAAATGCTACTCTGCGATTGCGGAGCCGAAACGGAAAGGCATTATGCAGGTGATCTGACCAGGACTTTCCCGGTTGACCAGGCATTCACACAGGTTCAGAAAGAGGTTTATGAAATAGTGCTGAATGCTCAACAGGCTGCAGCAGCAGCGCTTAAACCAGGCGAACTTTATCGCAATGTTCATCTGCTGGCCTGCGAAAAACTGGTGGATGGTTTAAAACAGATTGGCCTGATGAAAGGCGATAGTCATGAAGCTGTTTTGAACAATGCACACACTTTATTTTTCCAATGTGGCCTTGGCCATATGTTAGGGCTCGATATCCATGACATGGAAAATCTCGGCGAGCAATATGTAGGTTATGATGAGACCATTACAAAAAGTAAGGAATTTGGGCTTAAGTCTTTAAGGCTGGCAAAGGCTCTTGAGCCAGGTTTTGTATTGACCGTTGAGCCAGGTCTCTATTTTATTCCGGCACTTATAGACATCTGGAAAGCTGAAAATAAACACATTTCGTTTATAAACTATGATAAGCTGGATCAATTCCGCTCATTTGGCGGGATACGTATCGAAGAAGATTTTGTTATCACTGAGACCGGGGCCAGGGTCCTGGGTGAAACGCTGCCCAAAGGTGTTTCCGAAATAGAAAGTTTCAGGAAAGACATCCTTCAGACTACACCTCTTATTGTGCCTGCATCAAGGATATAATAAGTTTGCAGTTCTGCTATTCTTCGTAGTGTAAATTAATTGTGCTACCTTAAATGTCAATGCATTTTAATATGCCTGGTTATTTTCTTCAACCCAGGTTTCATTTTAAGTATAGAAAGTCTTTTTCTACTAGCCAGGCTATTTTTTAATGAAAAATTGTATGCTCAAAAGCATATGATGAGGCACTAAAAATAAATTATAGCAGTGGAATAGTAATGTCGCTAAATAACAGCACTCATATTGCCGGACCGGCACCCCATGATTATGCTTTGCAGGTAAAAATCAGTTTTCAAACCTTACAGACTTACAAAAAGTATAAACAATGAGATGATATTGACAGACACTTATTTAAATCTGTCAAATATCTAAAATTGATTTTCACTGATCGTTTGCCAATCCGATCGCTAGCCATATTCACATTTACTCCTGATTATTCACTAAAAAATAAATAAATATGAAATGTCTACACTCCCGTTGCGTAAAGATGATTACAGCTTTCGCCTTATTTGTTTTGATATTTAGTAGTTGTGAGAAAGATAATATTCCTGATCAAAATTTTAATCTCGATGTGATTTTACGTGGAGGAAAAAGTGTGGGCTACCTTAAATTCAGGCAGAATCCTGATCCTGCAAAAGTGATTGATCTTGAGATTCCATCACATAAAAGTGTGATTTGATTAAACGGTAAGAAAAAAATCGTTTGCCAGGGTTATCTTGATTGGGCAAAAATCATTATAACAAATGTCCTATTGTTAAAAAGGGTTAAATAAAAATTGCAGATAGGGGTTATCGTCATTTCCCTTGTCATCTAATAAATTAACCTCAAATGATTGCAGCATTAATCTTTTGGTTCTTTAAAAAAGGGCTACCGATGTTAAAAGCAAGAAAGAGAAAAATCAACTTTCAATCAAACACCTCTTTACATGCGGGCTAATATTCTTTCGCTGATTTTAATTTTCTGTGCGCTGCAACTGCCCGCCCAGCAAAATATAAGTACTTATGTCGTACGCTATAAAGGTGAAGATATTGGTACGTTAAAGTTGCAGCAGACTGTAAGGGGCGATACCATTCATTACAGAATGACATCTGACATTAAAACAAGATTCATATTCAACATTCATGTGAAGTCTGTTGAAGAATCAGTATTTCAAAACGGCCGGCTGTTATATTCTGCGGTAAACCGCACCGTTAATGGTGATGAAAAGGTGAAGAAACAAACAAAGGCCGGAAACAAAATTTATACATTGTCGGATGAAGGAAAATCTGTTGTGCTCTATCAAGAAAGCATCGGGTATAACCTGATGAGAATGTATTGCCTGGAGCCCGTCAATATTTCAAAAGTATATTCTGATAATTATCAGAAATTTCTTCCGATAACAAAAATTAAGGCACACACTTACAAGGTGGTACTTCCGGATGGCAATTACAATTACTATTCCTACACGAATGGAATTTGCAGCAAAGTCGAAGTCTTTAATCCCCTGTATAATATGGAGATGAATCTGAGGAATTAATTCCCATCATTAAACCCACCACCAATGAAAATTTTTATCACGGGCGCCAGTGGATTCATTGGCGACCATCTTTCAAAAAAACTTGCAGATACCGGCCACGAGGTGCATGCACTCGTCCGCCATGAACTGCCTGTCCGCCAACGACACAAGGATATTTTATATTTTAAGGGAGATATAACCCAACCTGCAACTATTCAAAAAGCGATCGCAGGTTGTGAACAGGTTTATCATGTTGCAGGGTATGCCAAGCTTTGGGCCGCCCGAAGAAAAACATTTTACGATATCAATGTAACCGGTACCGAAAATGTTTTTGAAGCTGCTCTTGAAAACGGGGCTAAAAAAGTGGTGTTCACTTCAAGCTGTGCCGTATTTGGTCCTTCACTGAAGACGGCTCTAACCGAAACCGACCCACGAATAACGGCTTTTAATAATGATTATGACCTTTCAAAGTTTATTGCTGAAAATAGTGTTCGTGAGTATTGCAAAAAAGGTATAGAGGCAGTGATTGTAAATCCATCGAGGGTATATGGGCCTGGAATAAGCACTCATTCAAATATGATTACAAAAATGCTCTCGCGGTGCCTCCGGGGAAGATGGGTTTTTATGCCAGGCATCAAAAACGTAGTTGGCAACTATGCTTATATAGATGATGTTGTTCAAGGCCATATTAACGCTATGGCTATGGGGAAATGTGGTGAAAGATATATTGTAGGAGGTGAAAACTTAAGTTATGAACAGGTAATTGGCATAATAAGGCAGGAGATTAAAAGCGCCAGGCTGATTCCCCTTCCGGCAGGAGCAGTAAAGGCCTGGGGCTATATTGAACTGCTTAAATACCGGCTTACCGGCGCTGATCCAAAATTCACACCTGCCGCAGCTACGAGATACCTCCAGAATGCTGCATTTGACTGTTCAAAGGCTGTTAATGAAATCGACTATACAATCACTGGTTTCCGGGATGGAATCATCAATACCATCAACCAGATAAAAAAAACAATTTGACAAACTCATATTATACATTGATCACAGGGGCAAGTGAAGGACTTGGAAAATCTTTTGCCCTTGAATGTGCAGCCAGGAATCACAAACTTGTACTGGTTGCATTGCCAGGCCGGGAACTTCATCATCTTTCCGAATACCTCCATAAGAATTTCAACACAGAGGTAGTAGTGATAGAACAGGATCTTTCACTAGACAATAGTGCCGTGATCATTTTCAACAAGATCCGGAGCCTGGGAATTGAAATAAACATGTTAATCAACAATGCCGGTATTGGCAATACCAAATTTTTTGAAGATGAGAGCACCCAATTTTTTGAAAAACAAATCAGGATCAATGTCCTCGCTACAACAACACTGACACATCTGTTCGTTCCAATGCTAAAAAATAACAGCCCCGCTCATATCTTAAACGTAGGTAGTCTTGCCTGTTTTTTTACCATTCCTAAAAAACAGGTTTATGGTGGAACAAAATCTTTCATTTACTTCTTTTCAAAAAGTCTGCGCGAAGAATTGGCAGCACACAATGTAAACGTAACGGTTCTTTGTCCCGGTGGCATAAACACAAACGCTGCGCAGACAATGTTAAACAAATCAGGAAGCTGGATAAGTACAAGATCACTTATGAATCCGGAAGAAGTAGCACCACTTGCGCTGGATGGCTTATTCCGGAAAAAAGAAGTCATCATTCCCGGAAGATTAAACAAGCTATTTGTGTTTATGGATCGGATTATTCCGGTGATCCTGAAAAGATCTATTATCAAAGCACAAATCGGCAGGCTCAATGCTTATAAACCACCGGCAATGGTTAAACGAATTCCAGTTAGTATAGTTAATCCCGGCCGACCACAAGTTGGGCCCGTATAATCAATATAAGTATCTCACAAGGTGGGTCCGTATAGTCGATACAGGTAACTCAAAAGCTGGGTCAGCCTGGTCTGCACCACAACAATTGATACAGGTTTTTTCGCATTTCATACAAGATTGCGTATTTACACTTACTTATGTTAAAAAAAAATCCGTTTATTTAGCGGGTTATTTTCACCAGTTTACAACCATGCATTACCGTTACTATCGCATGGACACTGGCAACCCAATCAAATAAACCGTAGAAAATGAAAGTTCTCAAATTTACCGGAATCATCATCCTAATTCTTGTTGTGTTGGCATTCTCGGCTGGCCTTTATGTTAAAACTGCCTTGCCAAATACAGGCGAACCAAAAGATCTGAAAATTGAAAAAACAGAATCGAGGATCTTAAGAGGAAAATACCTGGCAAACAATGTTGCCGTTTGTATGGATTGTCACAGCAGCCGCGACTGGCAGATATATTCGGGTCCGCTTAAATCGGGCAATTTCGGTGGTGGCGGCGAACCCTTCAATTCAGATATGGGTTTTCCCGGTAACTTCTATGCACCAAATATTACTCCTGCTGCCCTTGGCCAATGGACCGATGGAGAAATTTTTCGTGCAGTCACTACCGGTGTGAGCAAAGACGGTCATGCATTATTTCCGATTATGGGTTATAAACGTTTTGGCAAGATGGATGAAGAAGACGTGCTTAGTATTATAGCTTATATAAGAACACTGGCCCCGGTTGAAAATAAAGTTGCCGCCTCCAAAGCAGACTTTCCTGTCAACTTCCTTATCAATACCATGCCGGAAAAAGCCGCATTCCAACCCAAACCTGCCAAAAGCGATAATGTTGCTTATGGTAAATATCTTGTAAATGTTGCCGGCTGTGTAGACTGCCATAGCAAAACGGACAAGGGTCAGATTATTGAAGGAACTGAATTCGGCGGAGGTATGGAATTCAAACAACCTGCTGGTATTTTACGTTCGGCAAATATTACATTCGATAATACAGGTATAGCATCGTGGACAAAAGAAGCTTTTGTAAAACGGTTTAAGACCTATACAGATAGTGCATATGTACCTGTTGTAGTAAAACCTGGCGAACTAAATACCCCAATGCCCTGGTCAATGTATGCCGGTATGGAACCTTCTGACCTTGAAGCTATTTATGATTTCCTCAAAACCAACAAACCCATCGTTCATAAAGTAGAGAAGGCAACAACGAACTGACCTCCCCTATTGTAGTGATTAGATTCAACAGTATAGGCTATTCGCGAACGCCGCCGCGGAAAGCATCTTTGCATAAGCAAACAACATCGAACTAATCACTACAATTTTAAAAAATGAAAAAGCTCTCCTTATTCCCGATCCTTCTCGTTGGCGTATTTATTACAAGTTGTAACAAAGATGATGATTACGACTATGAGAAGCCAGGCGGAGGTCATAACAATGTAACTGAATTAAAGGCAGCTGGCGACAGTTCAGCTATTATCGGAACAATTAACCAGTTTCGAAAGATCCTTGGTGATTCACTCAATGTTACACCGGGAAAAACTTCCGGCCGCCGCGAAGTAAACTGGGATGGTGTTCCGGCAAACCTTACAAATAATAATAATTTCCCGCTTGATTTCTTTAACCTGACAGATCCCGCTGGTGCAAACGCCAGGAAGCGTGGTTTAGCATACCTGGCAACAGGCTCACCATTAAGGCTTGACAGTAGTTCGTTCAAAGAAATCGATGCGAGCTATGCCACACAATTCATCCCATTCAGTCAGAAAAAAGCGATCATCTCTGCTAATTCAACAGTTTCTGAAATTGTATTTAAAGTAGCCGGTACTAATACTGATGCATCTGTACAGGGATTCGGAATCATTTTTTCTGATGTTGATGAAGCAAACTCAACAACACTCCAGTTTTTTAATGGCAATAAAGACCTCGGAACATATAAAGCACAGGCTAAACACGGTTCAGCCAATTTCTCTTTTCTGGGGATACATTTTCCAAATGATAAGGTAACAAGGATAAAAATTACGGCAGGCAATGGTGTTCTTGCGGCAGGCACAAAAGACGTTAGCAATGGCGGTAGTAAGGATCTCGTCGTTTATGATGATTTCTTTTACGACGAACCCAAACCACTTCAATAAAATTATTGTTGTGGTTTGTTTGGTAAAAATCTTCCTTCGGGAAGATTTTTTTGTTCTTTCTCCAACAACATGTGCAGCTTGTCTCCACAACAGTTGTGAATCCCCGTTTTTGGTGACAAGAAAGATGCGCCTGATTGTGAATCTTTGATATTCAAACCTCCATCATGAAAAAAACGTTCTTAGCACTTTTAACCCTTTCAGTGCTCTTTAATTCCTGTAAAAAAGATATGGTAGACGAGAACCCGGTGGTCATACAGGGCAATGGGTCCATCGAGGATGAGATAGATGCCTTTCGCCAATTACTCGGACCATTAAACAGCGGTTCTGCTACTACCAGCGGTCGCCGGGAAGTCAATTGGGATGCAGTTCCCGATAATCAACTTGGAAAGCCACTTCCAAATGATTTTTTTAACCCCACAGGACCTGGTGCACTCGCTGCAAGACAACGCGGGTTAGTTTATACCTCCGTGGCGGGTTCGTTCGTGGTAAGTAAATCAAATTTTGAAGACATCAACGTCCTGGCTGCCGGGAGTTTCAAACCATTCAGCGGTACCAACACTTTTGCCAACACATCAAGCTCGTTATGGGAAGTTGGTTTCCAGGTTCCAGGGCAGGCAACATCGGCCTCAGTCCGCGGTTTCGGTGCAGTATTCTCAGATGTCGATGTTCCCAACGAAAGTTATCTTGAATTTTTCAATGATGATAAAAGCCTCGGAAAGTTTTTTATTCCTGTTCATGATGCAAACTCCTCATTTTCATTCCTTGGTGTTCAGTTCAGGGCAAATCAGAAAGTAACCAGGGTTGTAGTTAGTCATCCCGGGATTCTCAGTGCCGGCCAGGCTGACATTTCAAACGGGGGACCCAAAGACCTGATTGTTCTCGATGATTTTTTATACAGCGAACCAACAATTCAACCCTAAAAAACCCCAAAAAAGATATTCGGGTAACAAATAGCCGGATGTTTAGGTAATTTTAATGAACAACCTATCCATGATGCGGCTGACCAGCATGTTATTTATAACTCTTTTGGTCTGCAATTTTGCGGGCGCGCAGCCGCCTTCGCTTTACTTTGAAAACATTACCACTCAAAATGGTTTGTCACATAATAAAGTGAACTGCATTATCCAGGACAAAAGAGGTTTTGTTTGGCTGGGTACAAACGATGGCCTCAACCGATATGATGGAACTCGTTTTACAGTTTTCAAAAATACACCGGGTACCACCACTACTATCTCCGGTAATATCATCACTGATTTGTTTGAGGATGATCAACAGATTTTATGGATAGCTACTGCAGATGGAGGACTAACCAAATATGACTACAGGCTTGAACCCGCAAAGCAATTCAGGCAGTTCAAAAATCTTCCCGGGGACTCCGTTTCAATTCCCGTTAATATTATCAACAAGATAGTCCAGGACACCGCAGGTTATCTTTGGCTTGCAACCAGCGGGTATTATGTACTGCGTTTCGACAAAAAAAAAGAGCGGTTCCTTAGCCCAATCAACAGTGGTACAAAAACTGTTCTGGCACTTACTTTAAGAGAACCAAATACATTATGGGCGGGAAGACAGGGAGGAGGTTTGTTATATATCAATACTGACAGGCTCACTTACTCAATGGATCCGCGATATAATGATCTTTATACAAAAACATTACCGCATGTAACAGTCTTATCGTTATTTACTGATAGCAAAAAGAATACCTGGTTCGGTTCCTGGGACAAGGTGTTATACAAGTATGATCAGGCATCGCGTTCTGAGATCTGCTATCAAAAAGATAACAGCGAATTTTCTTTTCAGAATGACGAGATACTCAGTTTTGCAGAGAGTAAGTCGGGCCTGGTATGGATGGGTGGCCGCACAAAAGGTTTGCATATTTATGATCCTGCAACAAATGAGTTTCGTAATTACGAGCATGACCCTTCAAAAGGCGGTAGCATCGCCGATAACCAGGTGAACTGCGTGTTTATCGATAAAACCGGACTAATATGGCTGGGAACAAACCTGGGCGTAAGTATCAGCAATCCATTACAACAACAATTCCGGCAACATTTTATCAGCAAAGCCCAAAATGACAATATCACCTTATACGACTTTTTCGAAACAGACTCGAATGATTTCTGGATAGGCACCAGCAAAGGAATCTATATCCGGAAAATCGGAGAGATGAACTTTGTTCTTAAACCGCTTATTTACAAGGGCAAAGAACTCGAAGTATCAAAGTTCTATAAGTCAAAGGCAGGTGATCTTTTTGTTGGCACAAACTACTCACTGTTTGTCATGGATCCGCACAAATTCACCCTTGGCTTATTAAAGAATACCGACAAAGACAGTGTCATAAACCAGATAATAAAATCACATATAGTATCTGTGGCCGAAGACAGCTACAATAATGAGCCTGTATTGATCGCCTCTCCATATGGTCATTTCCTCGCCTATTATTTTTGGTCGCGCAACAAGTGGGTCACCCGTCTTGATACCTCAATGAACATCCTGGCAAACTTCAATATCCGCGATAACCTTGTAAAAAAAATTTATAAAAGTCCAACCAGTGGAAGACTATACCTGGCCACAGCGAAAAATGGCATCGGCATCTGGGGGAAAAACGGCGAGCAGCAATTTACATTTTACAAAAACAACCCTTTAAGAAAAGATGGTTTGAGTAACAATGATGTCACCGATATGATAGAAGATAAAAATCAGCATCTCTGGGTTACAACTTATGGTGGAGGACTTCATTATTATGATACAAAAGCTGATACTGCGCACCATATACCTGAAAGCAACAACCTGCTGGAAGGGATACAACTTGATAAAAATGGAAAGGTGTGGATGATCAGCAATGGAAATCTTGATAAATACGATCCACAATCAAAGATCTATACAAGTTACCAGTTGCCCGACATTGAAAAGTCTGCCGGGGTACATGGAAAAATATTCCAGGATAAAGCCGGGAAATTTTATGTTGCCGGAAAAAATTATTTTATCGAATTCGACCCGTTGAAAGTCAACGAAAATCAGCCCCAGCTACCGGTTTATATTACTGATTTCAGGATATTCAACCAATCAAGCAATCATTTGCTGAATCATGAAAAAATAGGATTGGCATATAACCAGAATTATATCACTATTGAATTTTCTGCTCCAAGTTTTTCAAATAAAACACCTGTAGAGTTCCAGTACCAGCTTGCCGGATTTAATAATACCTGGGTTGACCTGGGAACAGAAAACAAAGTCAGCTTCTCAAATTTAGCCGGTGGCGACTATGTATTCAGGGTGCGGGCAACCAACCGGCCTGGCGTTTGGTATGAATACAAAAACCAGATAATGATCAGCGTTATCCCGCCATTTTATAAAACCTGGTGGTTTTACGCTTTCTGCACAGCTATATTTGCTGCCATCATATATGGCATCTATCGTTACCGGGTAAACGAAATTTTAAACCGACAGGCAATCAGGAATAAAATAGCTCAGGATCTGCATGACAACGTCGGTTCCACGCTTAGCAGCATTGGTGTTTACAGCCAGGTGGCTAAAATTTATAATGAGCAGAATAAAAATGATAAGCTTAAGGATGCGCTGGAAAAGATTAGCGAAACATCCGGCAACATGATCAGTGAAATGAGTGATATCGTCTGGACAATAAATCCCCGCAATGATAGTATGCCGGTGATGTTGCAGCGTATGGAATCTTTTGCCAAACCACTGCTGGCGGTAAAAGATATACAATTGCATTTCAAATATGATCCCGGTATCGAAAATCTTAACCTTGAGATGACCCAACGAAAAAATTTCTACCTCATATTTAAAGAAGCAGTTAACAACGCTGTAAAGTATTCATCCTGCAAGAACCTATATGTTGCGATACAGGTGCGGAATTTCAGGCTCGAGATGATCATCCGTGATGATGGGACCGGTTTTGAAATGAAGGAGATCAAAGAAACAAACCGGCACTCCTTATCCGGGAATGGACTTAAGAATATGTCAATGCGGGCAAAGGAACTGAAAGGCAGTTGTGAATTGTATTCGTCCAACGGAAATGGTTTAACTGTCAAACTGCAGTTCCCAATCACCTGATTAGGGGATATGTGTAACAGTTTATTAACAATACCTTCAATAAAATAAAGTTATGAGCCTACGTATTGCGATTTTTGACGACAACAAAAACATCCGTGAGAGTATCGGCATGTTACTGGCGACTGATCCTGAATTTGAAGTAGTGGGTTCTTTCAGCCATGTCCTGGATTGCCTTGATGACATACGGGAATGTAAACCCGATATTGTCCTTATGGACATAGAAATGCCTGCCATGACAGGGATAGAGGCAGTACGGGCTATTAAAAAAGAATATCCCAATATCCAGATCCTGATGCAGACTGTTTTTGAAGATGATGACAGGGTTTTCGATTCAATTTGCGCTGGTGCTTCCGGTTATCTGCTCAAAAATTTTCTTAACACCAGGTTGGTGGATGCCATCAAGGAGTTGCAATACGGTGGTTCGCCAATGAGCCCATCGATAGCAAGGAAGATGTTTAACAAGATGCAGGAAATGTCCAAACATGTTATACCTGAAGCCGTGCCTGATTATAATCTCACACCAAGAGAAAAGGAAGTGCTCGCATGTATAGTTGAAGGTCTTGCTTACAAGATGATTACAGATAAACTACATATCAGTTATGAAACAGTTCGCAGTCATGTGAAAAAGATATATGAAAAACTGCATGTGGCGTCACTCACCGAAGTAGTTTCGAAAGCAATGAAAGAACGAATCGTTTAAGAGAATTATGAATTATGAGTTATGAGTTATGAAAGGAGTTAAGAAATCATACCTCATCACTCACTCATAACTCATCACTCATAACTCATAACTCCTTAAGTTCCTTTTTTCGCTGATACGCCAGGTGCGACATAATTATCTATCGGCTGAAGGGTCTGAAGATATTTGTAAATCGCTTTCAGATCATCTTCTTTCATTTTACTAAAGGGCTCCCAGGGCATATGTGATTCCTTAATAACTCTACCCTTCCGGAACCGGGCTATAAACTGACCCTGTGACCAGCCGGTTATCCTTCCCGACTTATGGGGAGTAAGATTTGGCGATGTGATAAAAAATGAACCAGAGTCTGTTTTCGATTCCATGGTAAATCCACCTGCATAACGCTGACCAATAAACGCACCGGTCATAAGGTCTCGGTTTGTATGGCATCCCTGGCAGTTTGCAATATTGTTTGCTATATACCTGCCATAATTTGCTGTTGTATCCCGGCTAACAGCCATCGGCACTTTTTCATTGGGGCCTGCAGGCTCAAGGACCAGTGCTTTTACCGCTTTGCCAAGGAGATTCATATTGTTTTCCGGCACTTCATTTACAACGGGTGGCTGTGAACGCAGATATGAAATGATTGCTCTTAGGTCTTCATCACTTGTGTGATGAAAGGGCATAAAGTCGAACAATGCCCGGCTATCGGTACCTACTCCATATCGTAAAGCCCTGGCAATTGCCTGATCTGTTTTATAAAGTATGCCCGTTTTATCGGGAGTAAGATTTGGTGCAAATATATCGCCAAGAGGGATTTCGAATTTAAGACCGCCCGATAATGGAATTAGCTGGTTTTCGCTGGCCGATGGCGATTTCTGTTCCGGGGCATGGCAGTTTGCACAATGAGCCGCACCAAATACCAGTTCACGACCCCTTGAAATTACACTGGTGTCAGTACTTGCGAGGATAGAAGGAAAGGGAGCGTCAAATTTCCTGTTATGTCTTAACTGGATAAAAATAAAAAGACAGCAGATTATGCCAACAATGATGATTCCCGTAACACGGAGTATTTTTTTCACAGTGTTTAAGCGATTTGATTTATGATTGTATTTGAAAGAATTGCAACTTCAGCGTTGGAAGGAGATCAGTTCCGGTCTGATTTCAGGTAGTAATATTTTTCCAGCAACATCTGCTGGGTACCATCCTTCCTGGCTTTTGCAGCCAGCCATTTAAATATTGGAAAAATATATTTCAACATCCCACTGGGTTGGGTATCAGTGAGCACCATAAGCAAAGCGAGATGAGTTAAGCTTTTGGGTATGCCTTTTTTTGTTGTTTTACCTTCAGTTGCAAGACCATATCCGATGGCAAGACCTTTAACAAAATCC
Organism: Flavitalea sp.; assembly: GCF_035489435.1. Classification (NCBI taxonomy): domain Bacteria; kingdom Pseudomonadati; phylum Bacteroidota; class Chitinophagia; order Chitinophagales; family Chitinophagaceae; genus Flavitalea; species Flavitalea sp. The sequence continues at coordinate 141,883 of NZ_DATHKG010000020.1, read as the reverse complement.
CCGTGTCCCGGGACAAACCTTACCTGGCAAACTATTGTTTCTCCGGATTTATTTATAAAGTGATGTGTAGTATTTCTTGGAACCGTAATGGATTCCCCCGGTCTCAGGTTGTATAGCTTTCCACTTAACATAACACCAAGCTCACCTCTTACTGCCGTAAAAGTTTCTTCGAATGCACTATGAACATGCATACTGTCGCCACCTCCCGGAGAAATCTCCAGTTCACCCAGGGAATAAAGCCCACCTGTTTCCGAAGCCGATTTTAAAACTGTAACCTTGTCGCGGTAAATGGGGTTATAAAATACTTTGCGTGGAACTAATTTTTTTTCCATCCTTGCAACATTTGATTTTATTTGATCTATCTGCTCCTATCCTGATTGCAGGTTCAAAAATCTGGAATTAGGATATAGGAAATGATACCCAAATAATGGATGTTCTATAACCGGAATTGGTGATTTGAGAATTAAAGCAATAATGATATCAGGGCAAAGATTGAAGCGGAAAAAGTGTTAAGAAAATTTACCCCGTTATTTTTGATTTTGCCATTTCTTTCCAGTGTGGCTCCGAGGACAGAATCCACGAGGTTGCCAACTGTGCCTGCAATAACTATTATTAAAATAGTGCTCCAACTGAATTCTTCTGTTAACCCGTAAGCAAGAGCAATCAAACTGCTGCCAAGGATACCAAATGCAAAACCCTCCAGGCTGACAACTCCGTTCTCGCCCCGCTTGTCGGGCCTGAACGTCATGATGTTCAAAAATTTTTTGCCATACAATGAACCAAGTTCTGAAGATATAGTATCGGCTGTAGCAGCAGACAGGCTGCACGCAATCATTATAGTCAATACATGCCGGTATTCTGAAAAAGTAATCGCAGCAAGGCCAAGTAATCCCGCAATGCCCCCATTAGCGAGCACCTGGAAACTATCCCGGCGACCATGATTTTTTTCTGATAAACCAAGTTGCACTTTAAAATCAAATTGCCATGAGGTAGCAAAGGTTGCCGCTATGAAAAAAGTAGCGAGAAGGATAATTCCAGGGAAACCGGTTCCGGCAAAAATAGCAATAGCTACAAGAGCACCGGTAATGGCACCAACTACGGTGAGTTTATGTTTATAGATAGTCAGCCCAACCATCACCGTAAGTAATAAAATAAAGACTAAGTTACCTGTCATTGATAAATGTAAAAGGGTCCCGTTAAAAGCGGCCCAAAAGTTTCCAAAAAGCGGTCCAATTAAAAGTTCGGCAAATGAGTTCACCATCTGTATTCATAAAGTAACAATATTATTGTCAGTACAGATTCCTGTCATTCTACAATTAAATACAAATTGCATTTTATTTGTAGCTTGATGAATATCAATAAATCTGTTTTTAAGACTTAACTTCTCCATATTTAAGGGCCTGAGTACAGATTTTGATTGCTGAAGAGTACAAAGAACAGATATGACTAAAACTTTGTTGGCACGCCAATCGTGGAAAATTAAAGAAACAGAAATTAATTATCTTGTTTATGCTATAAGCGATAATCAGCTTGAGTATTACGAGGTTGAAATCTTACACGAAACTTTCAGGCTTAAAAAAGATGCTCATGGAACCTGGACAGGTCTTGATGGCGAGGTATCTGACGATATACGTAAATGGGGCGAAGTTGTGGATATGATATTGAAGGATAAAAAATAACGTGAATCTTGTATTGACCAATAAGCTAATTTCGCTCATACATTGGCGATACCCGGTTAATTGCAAGATTGAGTATGAAGAAAGATTCAACTAATTTAAGGACCGTTCAGGTAACCCGTTATATAACTCCGTTAAGGGAAGGCGGTTCACTGCCAGCAATTGCAGAAGCAGATGATGACTTCATGTATGTGTTAAAGTTTCGCGGTGCGGGCCAGGGTGTAAAGGCACTTATTGCTGATTTGATAGGCGGTGAAATCGCCAGGGCTGCCGGCTTAAAGGTGCCGGAGATTGTTTTTGCAAAGCTTGACAGCGCATTTGGCAGAACGGAGCCCGACGAAGAAATACAGGATTTGCTCAAAGCAAGCGTAGGTTTAAATCTTGGCCTGCATTTTCTTTCCGGGGCAATGTCTTTTGATCCGGTTATTAACAAAACAGAACTTTTACTTGCCTCCAAAATTGTGTGGCTGGATTGCCTGCTGACGAATGTAGACCGCACAGCCCGTAATACCAATATGCTCATCTGGAACAAAGAATTGTGGCTGATAGATCATGGCGCCGCTTTGTATTTTCATCATTCCTGGTCGAATTGGGAAGAACATGCCCTGAGACCATTCATGTTGGTTAAAGACCATGTTATGTTACCTTTTGCCTCCGAACTTGATTCAGCTGATATAGAACTGAAAAAAATCATTACCCCTGAAATTATAAATGACATTGTAGATTTGATACCCGACGAATGGCTGAATCCGGAATCCGATACGGAAACACCGGATTCAATGCGACAGGTTTATGCCAGTTTTCTTAAACTGCGGATGGATAACTCACACATTTTCTTAAAAGAAGCACAGCATGCAAGAACAGCACTTATTTGAGTATGCAGTGATCAGGATAGTTCCCCGGGTTGAAAGGGAAGAATTTCTGAATGTAGGAGTGATACTTTTCTGCAAAAGGCCCGTTTATCTCGGTGTCAGGTATAATCTCGATGAAAAAAAAATAAAACACCTGTTTGGGGAAACCGATATCGATTGTCTAAGGGCCTCCCTCAATTCACTGCAAAAAATTGCTGCAGGCGATCAGGATGGCGGACCAATTGCGCGTTTGGATGCCGCCGGGCGATTCCGGTGGCTTACTGCGACCCGGAGCACGATGCTGCAGACTTCAAAAGTGCACCCCGGCCTCTGCACTGATCCCACTAAAATGCTCGACAATCTATTCGGGAAGCTTGTACTTTGAACCAGTGCTGGTACGAAATTATCATAAGTTCCATGTCTGACTTGTAATTAGCTGCTATCCGGGTGGCACAATTTTTACACTTAATCAGGTATATATTGCTTACCTAAATTTTTTATTATGGCACAAATGAAAGATACAATCCGGAAAAATGATACCAAAACCGTTGAATTAGTGGTAGATAAGGTTCCGTACCAGGTTAAAATAACACCCGAAAAATTCAATGATGATCCAAGGTTTTATATTGAAGTAAATGGTGATGGCGGACACATGTATGCCTGGTATTCTGATTTATTAAAGCTCCACGCACTGGACGATGAAGCTTCTACCTTGCCTGACGGTCTTGAACAGGCAATAAGTAACATGATAGTGAAAACCATCTATATAAAATAAGACAATTTTTCTGCAATAGACGTTAGTTTGCAATAGACGTTAGTTTGCAATAGACGTTAGTTTTTGATATGCGACTGATTTTAGTTTTTGATAAAGTCGCAACCTAATCTACTTTGTCACCTTAATCATCTTCGAGATCGTAACATTGCAAAGCTATTTCCAGTTCTTCATTGGTGGGTACTACTATTATTTTTACTTTCGAATGCGGCTGTTGAATGGTTCTGATCTCAGAACTGACTGCCGCATTTGATTTTTCATCGAGCCTGACACCCAGAAACTCCATGTCTTCACAAATCAACCTCCGTATTTCAATATCATTCTCTCCTACCCCCGCGGTAAATAATATTGCATCAACACCATTCATTGCTGCTGCATATGCACCCATATATTTTTTTACGCGGTATACATACATCATCACTACAAGAGCAGCTTTCTTATCACCTGCATTTATTTTTTCACGGATGATACGCATATCATTTGAACCGGCAAGGCCAAGCAGCCCCGCATTTTTGTTTAGCAGATCCCTGATTTCATCAATATTCATTCCTGATTTATCGGCCAGGTGGAAGATCACCGATGGGTCAATATCTCCCGAGCGTGTTCCCATAACAAGGCCGGCCAGTGGACCAAACCCCATACTTGTATCAACCGAACGGCCATCCCTCACCGCGGTTATGCTACATCCATTACCGAGGTGAATGGAAATTAATTTTTGCGGTAATTCACCAAGAAATTCTGCTGCTTTTTTACAAATGTATTTATGACTTGTGCCGTGAAACCCATAAACCCTGATATGTTCTTCCCGGTAAAAATCTTCAGGTATGGCATACCGGTAGGCCTTCTCAGGCATGGTCTGATGGAATGCAGTATCGAATATCGCAACATGTTTTGCCTTATCAAAAAACTGTTCAGCTATTTCAAGACAGGTATAATTTACCGGGTTATGCAAAGGCGCAAGTGAAAACAATGATCTGATTTTTGCTTTGGCAGCTTCATTTATTACTGTCGCATCCAAAAATTCCTCTCCGCCATGTACTATACGATGACCAACTATTTCGATATCTGCAGACGATTCAATCACCCCACTTTTATCATCAGTCAACAAAGCAAGGATTTGTTCCATCGCTTCCCTGTGGTCAGATATATTGCATGATCTGTTAATCCTTACTGCTGGTGAACCCTTAACTGTATACCTGATTTCCGCTTTACCGCCAATCTTTTCCACCTGGCCAATACAAACCGGATCCGGATCAGGCATGTTGAACAATTGATATTTTATCGAACTGCTCCCTGCATTTATAACAAAGATTTTTTTCATTTTTGTCTTAAAAATTGTCTTGTCCCTGGATGGCAGTTATTACTACGGTGTTGAAAATATCATCTACTGTACAACCCCGGCTGAGATCATTGATAGGCTTATTTAGACCCTGCAACATCGGTCCGATCGCCAATGCGCCTGTTTCACGTTGAACAGCTTTATAAGTATTGTTGCCGGTATTAAGATCAGGAAAAATTAAAACAGATGCCTTGCCGGCAACCGGAGAGCCAGGTAATTTCTGGTTTCCGACTATCGGATCAACTGCAGCATCATATTGAATTGGCCCTTCAACTTTTAGATCAGGTCTCTTTTCTTTTACCAACCGGGTAGCGATCCTGACTTTTTCAACATCTTCACCTTCACCCGAGGTACCGCTACTATAAGAAAGCATAGCAATTCTAGGTTCAATTCCAAATTTAGCACTGCTGTCTGCAGATGAAATCGCAATTTCTGCAAGCTCCGGTGCCGTTGGATTTGGATTAACAGCACAGTCGCCAAAAATGGCAACCCTTTCAGGAAGGCACATAAAAAATATTGAGGACACGATAGAAATCCCTGGTTTTGTTTTAATGAACTGAAGCGCGGGTCTGATGGTATGTTGAGTAGTATGAACTGCTCCCGAAACCATACCGTCAGCATGCCCTTTATGAACCATCATAGTGCCGAAATAGGATACATCTGTCATCATATCGCGAGCCATCTCGAGGTTAACATTTTTGTTTTTACGCAGTTCATATAAAGACTCATAGTACTCAGTATAGTTCTCCGAATTAATAGGATTAATTATCTGGATTGAAGAAAGATCAAGTGTCAGCCCAAGTTTTTTGATTGTGGTTGCGATTTCCGCGGGATCGCCTAGTAAGGTAAGATTCACAATATCCTGTGCAATTAATCTTGCGGACGCTTTCAATATCCTTTCTTCATTTCCTTCAGGTAAGACAATATGTTTTTTCTGTCTTTTCGCCCATTTCACCAATTGATACTGGAACATATGAGGAGTAATTCCTTCTTGCCTGAATGTGATAATTTTGTTTTCCAGCGCCTGCATATCAATATACTTTTCGAAAGTATCAACTGCAAGCTCAATCTTTTGTTTATTATCTGCACTTATCCTTGAATGTATAGAACCAATAGCCCTGGTGGTTTCAAATGTTCCTTTTTTGACAGCTATAATTGGAATAACCGTTTGAAGGCCTTCTATAAGCTTTATTACCGAATCTTCCGGTTCCATGGCAGCTGTTAAAACAATTCCCGCAACTTTCGGATAATTGGTTGAAAGATTTGCCTGTAATGCACCTAAGATAATATCGCCGCGGTCACCGGGTGTTACAATCAGGCAGTTCTCACTTATATGATTTAAAAAGGCGGGTAACATCATCGCTCCTGTCACAAAATGATCCACCTGGTTTGTAAGCAGGTTGCCCCCAAAAAATCACTTTTGCATTAAGTGTATTGCAAATCTCCTGCATGATGGGGCTCTGAAGCCGTTGATCCCAGGGTATTACAGCAATCAATAATTCTTTGGACAATTGCAGTTTCAGTATTTCTTCCACATCATCTCTCTGCTCAGCGTTTACCCTGTTGGCTATGATGCCAATCACCTGCACATCCCTTGACTCAAAATTATGCAGCGCATTCATGGCTGAACTTATGATCTGGCTGGTCGATTTATTTTCACCCGTAATAACAAGCAATACCGGAGCTCCCAGGTTTTTTGCAACTGCAATATTTGATTCAAATTCAAAAGCTATCCCTTCACCAAGAAAGTCACTTCCTTCTATGACAGTGAAGTCATAATTATCTTCAAGCTTTTTATATTTATCGATGATGGTACTAATAAGATCGCGACGACTGTCCGCTTCGATCTGTTCCAGCATTTGCCGACGGCTGAAAGCAAAAGTGTCTTCATAAGCGATGGGCAAAGAGAAATGATTAAGTATCGTATCGATATGTAGTTCTCTTTTATGGGTATCATCCTCAACTATGATAGGTTTGAAATAACCAACCTTTTTCGTTTTTCCGAGAATCATATTAATCAAACCTAAAGCGATAACTGATTTTCCGGTAAAGGGTTCTACTGATGATATAAAAATGTTTTTGGTCATACTCTCTTGTTTGATCCGGATACCTTAACGAAGATAACTGTCCGGGAGCCAGGAAATTGCAGAAATCGGCCAGCAAATCAAATATTGTGCCCTCCCAAAGGCCACCAATCCCTGCTATGAAAATTCCACAATATCAAGCTGATATTCCTCATTACAATATTAAATCCGGCAAATAGAGGGAATTAAGAAATTAAAATAAACTGCACAAATATTGTATTAAACGTTAGTGAAACATTATTGGAAAATTTTAAATAAAACATATGAGCGTAATTAAAGATTTGCTGAACTCACCGAAAGATCTGCTTAACTCAGCGGATACGAATAACATAAGTGATACCGGAAGAATTGTATCTGCCCTGAGTGGAATAGTGATAATAGGGATGGCAATGATGGAAAAAAAGGGTTCATCATTAAGTAAATGGATAAAAATCGGTAGCGGTGCCGTGTTGATTTTGAAAGCAGTATCAGGATTGCGCCCTTTAAACAAAGCCCTGGGAATTAGTCATAATTAATTTGGCTACAGGTTGACAAATAATTCAGACGCCCGCTAAAAAGCATTGCGACTATGCAATGCAGTTCGGTGGGCTTTTTTATTATGATGAGATCACTATAACAAGAGTTTACGAAATATGTCGTAATTTATGTCAGCAACAAAATGGCCGGCCAGATGTTTCCGGATACAAACCGGCCATTCAACAATTATACTTTTCTTAAAAGTCAACAGATGAGTTTTAATGGGCCTATTGTGATCATCGAAGATGATGAAGATGATCAGGAATTTTATACAAATACCCTCAGCGGTCTTGCCATTGAAAATGAAGTGATATATTTTGATGCAGCTGAAGCCGCTTACAAATTCCTGGAAGAAACTAAAAAAAAACCTTTCCTCATCATCTGCGATATTAACCTGCCTGGGATCAGTGGAATAGAATTCAAAAGGAAGATCCATGAAAATCCTCTGCTGAAGAAGAAAAGCATTCCATTTATTTTCCTGACGACCAGCAGTGACAAAAACACTGTTGTTGCTGCATATGAGATGATGGTACAGGGCTATTTTGTTAAACCAAACAGTGTAACCGAGTTGTCTACACTACTTGATCAGATTATTTCTTATTGGAAAGTCTGCAAGCATCCCAACTCAATATAACATAAACCTGGCAGAATGTTATTTAAGGATCGATCCTTTAATCTTTACTGCTTTTACTTTTTCAAAAACATTTACTGGCAGTATCTTCCCTTCTGCATTGAAACGCATCGGCGAGATACATGTTTCGCGGTTGAAACCATTTCCACCAGGGATCTTGAAGCGATGATAAACGATATACCATTCATCCTTTCCAGGTATCTGCAGAACTGAATGATGACCTGCAGCTTTAACAACCCCTTTCGCCTTGAGTATTGGTCCACCTTCGGCTTTTGTAAAAGGACCAAGCGGTGAATCAGCTGTTGCATAAGACACGCAATATCTTGGATCACGGGTATCATTTTCTGACCACATCAGGTAATATTTTCCATTCCTTTTTAACATAAATGGAGCCTCATTGTATGCGATAGGTTTGAATGATTTTACCCCGGCCGGATCAAAGGAAATCATGTCTTCATTTAATTTGACCACATAGCAATTTCCTTGTCCAAATAAAAGATACGAGGCCCCATCATCATCTGTAAAAACCATAGGATCTATCATCTGGCCAGGAAATGAGCCCTTAGCAACCAGTGGCTTTCCAACAGCATCCTTAAACGGTCCCCTGGGCTGATCACCGACCGCAACCCCGATATTTCCATCTGCCGAAAAGTAAAAATAGTATTTGCCATTTTTGAAAGCGATTGCCGGAGCCCAGGCTTTCGTATTTGCCCAGCTTAAATCGCGGGCAACATTAAACACCTCCCCTTCGTTTGTCCAATATTGTAAATCACTGGACGACCAGACAGAAAACGATATCGAATTCCATCCATTACTACCATCTGTAGTCGGATAGATATAATACTTTTTTCCAAACACAGCAATGTGCGGATCCGCGAACACACCGGTAAGTACCGACATCGGTGCATTTGTGGTATCATTACTTGCCTGGGCGCTGGCCCCGATCGCAAAATGCGCTATCATGAAAGTACACAGAAACAGTTTTTTCACTTGGTTTATTGATTGGTGCAAAAATTTTATGCGGCTTCAAAATACAGGATTTTAGGTCATCCCGCTGAGATACTTATCCAAAATAATGGTTTTTAACTTTTTTGAAATTCCGTGAGGCTATTCTGAAATCATGTCTACTTATTTAATATGTTCTTTTTATTTATTCAATTTGTTCTTTTTAAGTTTTCGACCGGCCTGAAATTCGAAAGCCTGAATTTGAATTCAAGGCATTATCTTAGTTTACCTTAATTGATAATTTCACTACATGACTAGTAACCTGATAATACCATCGATCCTGATTTTCACTGCTGTGTTTGCAACACCCAGACTTAATGACATTTCCAGACCTGGTAAATATGAAAGTCACCCGCAGCGCCATTCCAAATCGCTGGGAAAGCAAATCCAGGATACCAGCCCGGTAGTTGCCCCTGGTGCTGAACTTCAAAAAATAAGTGACCAGTTCAAATTTACAGAAGGACCGGCAGCCGATAAAAATGGCAACGTCTATTTTACAGATCAGCCCAACAATAATATCTGGAAATACGATACAAAGGGTAATCTTACCCTGTTTTTCGCAGGCGCAGGAAGATCAAACGGATTGTACATAGACCGAAAAGGTAATATCATCTCCTGTGCTGATGAAAACAATGAGCTATGGCAGATTTCCACAACAAAAAAGACTAAAGTCCTGGTAAAAGATTTCAACGGTAAACGTCTGAATGGGCCTAATGACCTATGGATACATCCCAAAGGCGACATCTATTTCACCGATCCGTTTTATAAAAGAGACTATTGGAAACATACCCTGCAGGAACAACCGGGACAATACTTGTTCTATTATAACAAGAAAAGCGGGAAAATCGAGCCGGTAGACACCACATTTCAAAGACCCAATGGTATCGTGGGTACAGGAGACGGGAAATATCTGTTCGTTGCCGACATCGGTGCCGGCAAAACTTACCGTTACGGGATACAGGCAGATGGCAAACTTTCAGACAAAAAATTATTTGCTCCACAGGGATCAGATGGAATGACAATAGACCGTAACGGCAATCTTTATCTTTCAGGAAAGGGAGTGACTGTGTACAATCCTGCCGGTACAAAAATCGCGCAGATTCCTGTACCGGCAAACTGGACAGCAAATCTTTGTTTTTCAGGGAAAGACAAGGATGTGCTTTTTATAACTGCATCTGAATCCGTATTTACGCTAAAAATGAAAGTCAAAGGTTATTAAGCCTTAACAAAATGACTCTATGCCCCTTCGGAAGGATGTTTCCACGGAGCACGGTATTTTCGTTTGAGCATAGCCGTTGCCTTTTCGTCGCCCTTTATTGTTTTTGTTGCCGGGTCGTAAACCAGCGGACGGCCAAGTTCCATTGACAGATTTGCGAGTATGCAACTGGCGGTACTTATGTGACCTTCCTGGATATCTGCAACGGGCCTGGTATTTTTTTCAATGGCGTTTAGAAAATCCAACATATGCAAACGGGTCGCAGGCGCAGCATTTAATTCGATCTGCGGTTCAGTCAGATCCTCAGGATATTTTTCTTTTTCAAATACGACATCCTCATGGATTTTCTCACCCTTCCCTTCCGGTACAAAATCGTATTGCATGGTACTGGCTGATAAAGTTCCTTTATCTCCATAGATTTTAAAAGACCATGGATATGCGGGGTCAGCCGGTGTTCCCCAGGTACGATGTTGCCAGATACAATTGAGATCATCATATTCAAATAACGCAGACTGTGTATCTGAAATATTCGACTTCCCTTCTTTTTGCACATAGATGCCACCGGTTGAACTGATCCTTTTTGGCCAGCCGAGTTTTAACATCCATCTAACGGTATCGAACATATGCACACACATGTCGCCTGTTATTCCATTACCGTATTCTTTAAAAGTTCTCCACCATCTGACATGGGGTAAACCATCAAAGGGCCTTAGTGGTGCCGGACCAGTCCACATTTCGTAATCAAAAAATTCAGGCACAGGCTGCATAGCCGGGTTGCCATTATTGCGCATATGAAAATAACAACACATCTCCACATGTGAAATCTTTCCAAGTAATCCTGCATCTACAATTCGTTTCTTTGCATTAATCAGGTGTGGTGTGCTCTTACGCTGCGTACCTACCTGCACCACTTTGTTGTACTTGCGGGCGGCAGCAACCATAGCTTCACCTTCAAGTACATCAACGCTGATGGGTTTTTGAACATATACATGTGCGCCTGATTTCAAAGCTTCAATTGCCTGCATTGCGTGCCAGTGATCGGGTGAACCTATTAAAACGATATCGAGTTTATTTTCAGCAAGCATTTTTCTATAATCCCCATAAAGCTTCGGTACCTGCTTTGATTTCTGACGCTGACTAACCATTTTGCCGGCTTCAGCCAACAGGTTTTTATCGGCATCACAAAGCGCAACAACATTCACCGGCGAAACCTGGATCAGGCGGAATAAATCACTTTTACCATACCAGCCGGTACCAATCAATCCAACATTGTATTGTTTATCGGCATTGAACACATTCATGCCGCTCGCATTCAGGCTCGCGAGGGCAAGTGAAGCAGTTGCTCCTTTAATAAAGCGTCGTCTGTTGAGATCAAATGTTTGCATGCAGCTCATTATTAAATTTTACAAAAATGGAGTGCCGGTCAAAGCCGGCTATTGGACCAAGTTAAGTAATTTAAGAAACATACAATACCAAAAGGGAACATACAATACCAAAAGGGATTCTGTATCCGGATATTTGACAATACCTGCAAGGATAAACTGAGAGGTTTACCGTTTTTACATAACAGGTATTTTGATAATAACTTTTGTTCCCGCAGCCTGTCCGTCAGGAAGGGTCATATCAAGGATGTCTACACTCGCACTCATGGTCATATGCCTGTTAACAAGTGAAATGCGATCTTCAGTCAGTTTTATGCCCAGTGATTTCCGGGTTGTGGCAGACTTACTTTTTAACTCACGGGCGTGTGCCCTGCCAATGCCATTATCCTCGATAACACACTGCAGCATCGTTTCGCTACTCATGCTAACTTCAATACTTAAGCGCCCGGCCCTGTCCTTGTGCAACAGACCGTGCCAGATGGCATTTTCTACATAAGGTTGTATGATAAGTGGTGGCACTTCAATGCTGTCGGCATTTACTTCAGGGGATATATTAATGAGATAATCAAATTTCTTATCAAAGCGCAGGGCCTCCATTTCGATATAGAGTTTTAATGCCTCGAGCTCATTTGATAAAATCACGTTTTTACTGTTGGAATTGTCAAGAATCAACCTTATCAACTTGGCAAAACGCGTGAGATAAAGCGAAGCAGTTGCCTGGTCGCTTTTGACAATATACCGGTTGATAGAATTCAGACAATTGAAAATAAAATGCGGATTCATCTGCGCGCGTAAAGCCTGCATTTCAGCATCGGCCATACGTTGCTGCGTGGTAAGCAACATTTCCCTGGTCTGCTCCTTCTCTTCCTGTGCCTTAGCCCGTACAATCTTGTTGGCACATAAGGATGCGATGGTGGTAAGAATCGACAAATGTTTTTCGGTGAAAAATTGCTTCACAGAATGTTCGCAATCGATAATGCCAAGCACCTTTCCGTCGGAAATCATGGGAACCGTTATTTCAGAAAAACGTTGTTTTTCTCCTATAATATAACGTGGGTCAAGAGATGTGTCAGCAATCAACTCACCCTGCCCACTCCGGGCAACACTACCCACAATTCCTTTACCAATTGGAATAGCCGGCGCATTTTCCAATGTATATTGGTTTGGGTTGTTATAACCATAAACCGCTTTGGGAACAAGCATATTTTGCTGCTCATCCAGCAGGTAAATAACACAATGCTCAAAATGTAATCGGGATATACAGTTCTTCGCAACATCTTTCAAAATCGTATCAACTGTTTGTTGTTCATAGATACTTGAAGCAAAATAATTGATGGCAGTCTGGATTTCAACTTCGGATCTTTCTTCCCTGATTTTCCTGTTCCGGCTGCGTATAAAAAGAAAAAGAGCCACTCCAAACAAAAGAATTGTCGACGAGATGAACCACCAGGTTTTGTAAACCGGTTGATTGATCCGCACGGGAATAACTGTTACTTTACCCCATTTGCCTGCACCGATACTGGCGCGAACCTTAAAATAATATTGTCCCCCCGAAAGGTTCGTATAACTTGCGTATCGCCTTGTTCCGGAATAGATCCAGTCCTTATCGAAACCTTCCAGCATATAAGCATAAAGCTGCCGTTCGGGCCTGTTAAAATCAATAGCTACAAATTCAAAAGAAAAAAAGTTTTCATTAGACTTTAGCCTTATCTCGTTCTCATCAACAAGCTCCTTTTGAAAATTTCTTTCTTTATCGAAAATCTTGAAGGAATTTATATAAACATCAGGTTGACTCCCTGAATGCCTTGTAATGGCCGGATCAAAAATATAATAACCACCGACAGAGGCCATATACATTTTATTGCCCGGTGCCTGCATAAGCCTTCCACCAATTTCTTCTTTGATCAGACCATCCTGTGCATTAAAGCTGGTAACGGTACGATTCAGCGGGTTTATCATCGAAAGACAAACTGGTGTGATCGCCCAGATATTATCAGACTGATCAAGCTGTAAAGCAGTTGCCACATCAGCTTGTAACCCATCCGCAGCTGTATAAAGTTTTACTATTGAAGGTTTTTTATTCCTGCAATCGAACTGGTAAAGACCCACATCCGTTGCTACCCACATATTGCCACGTTTGTCAGCCTTTAATGACCAAACCCTGTTACTGGCCAGCAAATTGTGCCGCGTATAGTCCGGAAAAAGATTTTCAAAACTGCGGCTGTTCGTATCAAATATCGAAAGGCATCCACGGATACCACCAAACCAGATCTTTCCATTCGCATCTTCAGCAACAGTACGCACAACGTCGGAGCCAATAGACGCGTTATTCCCTGCTTCGTGAGCATAATGCTCAACTTTCCGTGAATCGGGGTTAAATTCATAAACACCATTAACTAAAGAAGTAATCCATATACGCCCACGCGAATCTTCCATCAAACGGCCGAGGTTATCTGATCGTTCTTTGTTATCATTTACAACAAGCGAAACTGGCATCAACCTCTTTTTTTCCCTGTTGAGCTGATAAAAATAATCCCGCGTCAACACCCAAACCCTGCCTGCCTTATCCTGCAAAATGTCACTGACAACTAACAACTGCTCCTCACCTTTCCTGACAGCAAATGAGAGCCGGGTTGTGTCGTGTTTTTCACCATCAACAATATAAAGACCGTCTGCGTTTGCTGTACCTATATATGTTGTGTTGCTATCGCGGTCATGAAGAACAGTTTTCACGTCATAATACTCACCGTTGTCTGAATGCTTTACAGGTAATTTTCTGAAGGGGAACAACCTTCTGCGCTGCTCGATTTTTGTAAGTCCTCCTATATGAGAGATCCAGATATTTTTTTCCCGGTCTTCAAGCACTCCATAACATTGTTTTGAAGGAATGTTCGCATGAAAGCTATCATGGTCGCCAAAAAACAGGAAGCTGTTAATCGAAACCGTAAAGATGCCGAATCCTTTATCCAGGCTGGTTACCCAAAGATCGCCTCTCGCATTCCGGGTTAAATCACTTACGATATTTACTGTTGCCTTTTTACTGTTTGCAGTATCATATTTATATGTTTTCCATAATTTATTACGCCTGTCAAAATGAGATATCCCCCCTGCCCAGCTACCGAGCCAGAAACCCGTACTGTCTGTTACAATCGAATTAAAAAGATCATTCCTGAGCATACCAACCTTTAGCGGTCCCATGCGCAGGGCAGTGAAGACTTTGTTTTTTTTGTCAAAATTGTACAAACCATCGTGGGTGGCAAGCCAAAATAAACCAGTCTCATCCTGTAGTATAGCGTAAACTGTATTATATATTTTTTTTAGTTGTGGTGTATAAAACGGATCATCAAATTTGCTGATCGAGTATTGGGAAAAGGTAGATGTCTTCTGGTCAAGATGGTATAATCCACGCTGGGTAACACCAACCCAGATTTCATTGTCCCGATCTGCATAGATCATAGAAATTTCGCCGGCAGGCAGGGAACCTTCCAGGTTATTTGGAGGATAATTTTTAAACATTCCTGTCTTCGCTTCATAGCAACTGATGCCCCCCGTTAAAAATGCGATCCAGATATTGTGATTTTTATCCTCAGCCAGGCATGAAATATAATTTCCGCCAATCGAAGTACTATCGTCCGGAATCTTGCGGAAAGTCTTAAAAGAATAGCCATCAAAACGGTTCAGGCCGTCAGGCGTACCGATCCAGAGATAGCCCTTATTATCTTCAAGTAGCTGGGTGATCTTCCTGTTTGAGAGTCCTTTGCTTTCATCATAATTCGTAACGCGCCACTCAACAGGCATCTGCTGAGCCAGCAACACGCGGCCCGGATCCATTATCATGGATAAAATTAAAAAAAACGTGGTTCGTAGCAGTCTTAAAAAAATAAAATCCACGGATGAAATTAAGGTTTTGGAAAGTGCTTATGCTAATTCTTGAGTAACCTGCAGAGCCGGTTCTGCAAATGGACGATTTTAAAGTGTAGATGACGACAAGGGCCAAAGAAAATTAGCTGGATCGAATTCCCTAAATTACAAATGAAAACAAGCTCACATATGAAAAAAACACAAAGTAACAGGAGAAAATTTTTGCTTGATGCTGCAGCTTCCGCAGCTGGTCTCACTATTTTCTCTTCTATTCCAAAAACACTGTTGGCCGGAGAAACTGTTCTAACATCGGAAAATGATGTCCCATACATTTCAACAAAAAAGAATTTCCAGGACAAAATAAATTTTGCTGTTATTGGTATCAATCATGGCCATATCTATTCACAGGTTGAAGCTGTAACCCGGGGTGGTGGTAAACTTGTTTCATTTTTTGCAAAAGAAAAAGATCTTGCAGACGGATTTCAAAAACGATATCCATCTGCAAAACTTGCTAAAGACGAAAAGGAGATACTGGATGATAAATCTGTTCACCTGGTATTAAGTGCTGCGATACCCGACGAGAGAGGGCCCCTTGGCATCAGGGTAATGAAAAGCGGAAAGGATTATATGTCTGATAAACCTGGTATTACTTCTCTTGATCAACTAACAGAAATTCGAAAGGTCCAGAAACAAACAGGTCGTATTTATTCGATCATGTATAGCGAAAGATTTGAGAACCGTGCAACAGTCAAAGCCGGCCAGATTGTAAAATCAGGTGCCATTGGTAAAGTAATTCAGACTATCGGCCTCGGCCCTCACCGGATGACGCCAAAATCAAGGCCATCATGGTTTTTTGATAAGAAATATTTCGGGGGAATAATTACAGACATTGCCTCACATCAGTTTGATCAATATCTCTATTTCACAGGTTCGACCCAGGCCGAAATTGTAAGTTCGCAGGTAGGAAATGTAAACAATAAACAATATCCTCTTTTTGAAGATTTCGGTGATGTAATGATAAGAGGTAATGGTGGTATGGGTTATATAAGAGTCGACTGGTTTACTCCGGATGGCCTGAAAACCTGGGGCGACGGGAGGTTAACAATTCTTGGAACAGAAGGATATATCGAGATAAGAAAAAACATAGATATCGCCGGCCGTGCGGGTGGCAATCACCTGTTCGTGGTCAATCAAAAAGATACCGAGTATATTGATAGCAGCAAAGAACCTCTTACTTATGGGGTAGATTTGGTGAACGATGTACTCAACAGAACCGAAACCGCAATGACCCAGGCCCATTGTTTCCTGGCAACCGAGCTGGCGTTGAAAGCGCAAAAACAAGCGAAGCCCTTTAAGTGGTGAGTGGTAAGTGGTGAGTGGTAAGTGTTGAGTGGTGAGTTTAGTGATGAGTTATGAGTTATGAGTGAGTGATGAGTTATGAGTGAGTGATGAATTAGTTATGAATTCCTAACTCGTCACTCATCACTTTTTCATAACTCATAATTCATAATTCATAATTCATAATTCTCTTAAAGTACATCCTGCCATTCTTTCATTTTTTGGAAAGTGGCTTGCGCGAACGTACATCGCGGAATTACCTTAATCTTTTTTTCACGAACATATTCAACCAACGCTTCCAGTAAACTTTTACCTATACCATGCCCCTCCATTTTTTCGTCGACTTCGGTATGGTCTATAATCATTTTATCCTGACCAGACATTCGGTAATGCATCTCTCCCACTCGATTACCCTCGTATGTGTAGTAAAATACTCCTCCTGAACCGAATTGTTCGTGTTGAATATTGTTATCCATAATATACATATTTAAATATATCTATTGACTATTTCTATTGACTATATCTATTGACTTATAATTGCAATAACAAAACCAGCGAAATAAATAACCAAACATGCTGTTGATACAAACATACTTGTTTGTATTGGGCTATGATTTACAAAGAATGTTTGACATCTCCTACAAGTTAAGAAGATTTTAATCTCTCTAATCTGCATATTCTACTACATTACAGCGCCGAATTTTTTTCTATAGAATTTTGAATCGTCGACATGTAATTGAAAAGTCGGTGCGTTTTCAACTATCGCAAACCGAAAAGCTAAATGATAAGCTAACTTGTATGAGAATTTATACATACTCCCGCACATATATAAGATGTCTCACAATTCTTAGATATTCAGCTCCCAAATGACCTCATCAGTCCATGCAGCTTCAGTCCATGCAGCTCCATTCCATGCAGTTTCAGTCCATGCAGCTCCAATAAAAGCATCCAACTTACCCAAGTCACCATTTAAATCAACCATAATGACTGTATCAAGACAATTGGCAAGATTTCTCCGGAGATCGTCAGGCTGCTGTAGTGCCAGGCAGCGATTAATTATCTTCTTCTCCTGCATGTTATTCAGCACAGCAGTTATTTGCCAGGAAAGACAAAAGATTTCGGGTACGGTAATTTCAAAGGATAACAGCCCTGTTGCTGGTGCAAGCATAAAGCTGAAAGGGACAACAGAAGGAACCTCAACCGATGCGGCGGGCAAATTTTCAATCTCTGCAAAAAGTGGTGATGTGCTCGTTATTACCTCGGTAGGCTTTGAATCTACTGATATTTCAGTAGGCACAGCTGCCAGTTACGACATCAAACTAAGAAGCAGCGCTTCAACACTGGAAGATGTTACGGTTGTTGCGATCGGCTACGGCACATTGGATAAAAAAGAAGTATCCAGTGCTGTTACTCACCTGTCATCAAAAGACCTCTTATCAGTTGGCGGCAATGGTGCGTTGATGTCGATGCAAGGCAAAGTAGCAGGCTTATCAGTAGTCAACACTGCGGCAGCAGATCCAAATTCATCGCCCAACATACAGCTTCGCGGAGCATCATCCAGAAGTGCCGGCCTTGGTCCTTTATATGTTATCAATGGTATCCCGGGCGGTAACATAGACAACCTTAACCAGAATGATATAGAATCTATCGATGTACTAAAAGGTGGTGCTGCTTCCGCGATTTATGGCACACGTGGAAGTAACGGGGTCATACTTATTACTACAAAAAAAGGCTCTGAAAAGCCACGTGCATTTTATGATGGATACATAAGCTTCGATGCGCCAACAAACAGGCTCAAAGTGCTGAACCGCGATCAATTCCTGGAGCAAAAAAGAGGTGTTGATTTTGGCGGAAACACAGACTGGTTTGAAGCCGTTAGCCGTGAGCAGGCGGTTTCGCATAAACATACCCTGCAATTCTCCGGCGGTAGTTCCCGCACCAACTACCTGGTCTCAATGGATTATAGGGATGCGCAAGGACTGGAACTCCGTTCTTCCAAAGAAGAATATGGAGCAAGATTAAATCTTAATCATGCTTCAGCAAATAATCTCTATTCTGTAGCAATAACCATTGCACCCAGGTATTTCAAATCAAACAATGCAGATTATGGTGCATTCAGCCAAAGTATTACACTGAGCCCTACCATACCGGTTATGGACACCCTAAATCCAAACAAATACTTCAATATCCGTACGGGTTTTAGTGGTGCAGCTAACCCTGTAGATCAGTTAAACACTGTTTTAAGCGGCTCAGAAGGAAAATATCTTGACTGGAGCGGTTCATTTAAACTTAATATCCTCAAAAATCTATTCACACAAGTGACACTTGGTCAGCAAACCCAGGACTTTTTCAGATTTGGGTTTACTCCTTCCTATAATACAAGCCTCATCAACTCAAACGGCGGCCGCAATACCGGAAGCCGCGAATATGTAAAAAACGATCAGCGCAGTTTTGAATGGATAGGGAACTATAGCCTTAAATTGAAAGAACATTCGATTAAACTGTTAGGCGGTTACTCATATTATTATTTCAACAGCTCCGGCCTTAATGGGTCAAACCAGGGATTCCCATCAGATGTACTGACCTACAATAACCTTGGCACAGGATCCTGGAACCTGCTTGCCGGAAATAATAATGTTGGTTCATATAAAAATGATTCAAAACTCATTGGCTTTTTTGGAAGACTGAACTATGACTATGGTAACCGATATTATTTGTCGGGAAGTCTTCGTCGTGAAGGTTCTTCAAAATTCGGCTTTGAAAATAAATGGGGTTATTTTCCCGCTGCTTCAGCAGGCTGGAGGATATCCAACGAAAAATTCTTTGGCAATATTCCATTCATCGATGAGTTAAAGCTGCGGGCTGACTATGGGGAAACAGGTAACCAGGACTTCGGAAATTACCTTTCTCTTGATACCTATTCCGGCTTCGGATATTTCCTGTATAATGGAACCTCCTACCAGGTCTGGGGACCAAGTCAAAACACCAACTATGATCTACGATGGGAAAAGGCAATCAATTTTAATGTGGGTCTTGATTTCCAGTTATTCAAAAACAGGATTGCAGGTAGTATAAACTACTATATCCGCCGGAATGAGGATTTGCTTGGCGATTACGCAGTTCCTATCCCGCCAAACGTAAGGGGAACCACATTTGCGAATGTTGGTACCATGGAGAACTCAGGGTTCGAAATCCAATTGAATGCAGATGTTGTGAGAGATAAGGCCGTGAATTATTCAGTTGCCTTTGCTGCAGCCACGAATGACAATAAGTTCGTTTCATTTTCAAATGATACCTACCAGGGGCAAAAATTTGTTGATATGGTTAGTATGCCTTCACCCGGAACCCCAGGTACGGCACAAAGATTGGAAGAGGGCCGTCGCATTGGTAGTTTCTATATGCTGAGATCAGCAGGAGTTGATTCAATTGGCCGGCTGCTTGTTTACGACAAAACCGGCAAACCAATTCCAGGCAACACTGCCAAGATTGATGACAAACAGTATGTGGGTAACGGCTTGCCAAAATTCACAGCCAGCCTGGGTCAAACCGTCACCTATAAAGATTTTGATCTGAATATATTTCTCCGTGGCGCTTTTGGATACCAGCTCTTCAACTCCATTGCCTTCTATGCCGGCACACCGGTAACCCAATCAGGTGCAAATGTGCTGACTTCTGCATATGATGGTAGTAAGTATTCTAAACTTACAAATGCTGCAACCTATTCAAGTTTGTCTGATTACTTTCTTGAATCCGGAAGTTTTGTAAAGATTGACAATGTAACCCTGGGTTATACCTATAAATCAAGTTCAAAATACCTGCAGTCAGCCCGCATATACCTTACCGGTAGAAACCTGTACACTTTTACGAATTGGACCGGTGGTGACCCGGAGTCTGTGCAGGTAAATGGATTAACACCAGGCATAGCGACATCCAACGGAGGGGGAACAAGGGACTATTATCCTTCATCACTCCAGGTACTGGCAGGACTGCAATTTAATTTCTAACCTTTTTATTAATTATTATGAAAATATTAAACAGATACAGGAAGCTGATACCCCTTAGTTTTGTCCTTGTATTATTCAATGCAGGCTGTACAAAACTCGATGAAACGTTATATGATCGCATCACTTCAGAAAACTTTCTTCAGACAAAAGATGATCTTATCCGTGATTTTCTCAGACCTTTTGAACATGCCTACTGGTCGATCCAGGGTGATGGCTTGTTTCATGCCCAGGAACTGCCAACGGATGAGCTGATGACACCAAACCGTGAAGGAGACTGGTTCGATGGTGGTCTTTATCAACGCGCTCACTATCATACATGGACCATCCAGGATAATTATACCAGTACCATGTTTAACGCTTTGTTTACTGGCATAAACCTGACCACAAACTCGCTGGAAGACATCCAGGGGATTGATCCTGTTAAATTCAATATTACCGAAGCCGAAAAAAATGGTTTCATTGCTGAGTTAAGAACACTAAGAGCCTGGTTTAATCTCCGGGCATTTGATATGTATCGTAACATTCCAATTGTTGTAAAAGTGAAAGGCGAAAAATTATCGCCGCCACAGTCAACGCCTGATGAGGTGTTTGCCTTCATTGAAAAAGAATTACTGGAAGCGATTCCCGGACTACCTACACGCCAGCAACTTGGTGTGAATTCAGTTGGAAGATGGACAAAAGGCGGTGCGGCAGCACTACTTATGCGTCTTTATCTCAATGCAAAAATTTATATCAATAAAGATAAGTTTGCTGAATGCGCTACGATCGCACAGGATCTGATTGATGGGAAATATGGAACCTATGGTCTTGAAAGCCGCTGGGATGCTCCATTTGATTATACCAATAGCACTTCGCCTGAGACTATTTACGGATTCCCGGGTAGTTTCGGACTTACTCATTGGCAGTATGATGGTGGGATGTATTTTTGGATGGCACCATATAACACAGGAGATTATTTTGGGTTCAAGGATTTTGGAAGAATGAATACACGTTATGCCATGCAGCCTGGAAGAAATGTCGATAGTGTCGAATATCCATTTGCGTTAGGAAAACCATTTATTAAGTTCCAAAAATATCCTGATGACCTGCGATTGAAAAAATATAAAAATCTTGGTGGCAGCAAAAGGGAAGGAATGTTTCTGTTTGGTTACCTGACCTATCCGAAAACCGGGGGAGGAACTGATACAGTTAAGAGCACACGCGGATATACCGTGTTTGCCAGGGATGCAGTCGGTCATTTTTTATATACCCCTCCCGGTACAGCACCGGCCGATAAGGAGTCAAATATGAACCATGCTGATCAGAACTCAGGTCTCTGGCCGGTTAAGTATCCTTATTATCCTTCAGATGATCCCAATAAAATTACATCGGCTTATGCAGAAATAAGATTTGCGGAAGTTTATTATTCACTCGCAGAATGTAAATACCGTGCGGGTGATAAGGCAGCCGCTGCAGTATTGTTAAACGCCGTGAGAAAAAGAAATTATCCAGCCGGTTCTGCAAGCCTGTATAATGTAACAGGTAGCCAGTTGACTGATGTTGAAATGTTGGATGAATGGGGAAGAGAATTCCTGGTTGAAGGACGCAGGCGCACAGATATGATCCGCTGGGGTGTATTCAATACCGGAACCTGGTGGGACAAACAGCCCGATGCCGATGATCATACAAAGATCTTTCCGATCGGACAGGCTGTACTTAATATTAATCCTCATTACAAACAAAATCCAGGTTATTAGACAGCTCTTATAATTTGCATATCTAATACCGTGCATTGGTTTAAACGAAAAAAGAATGGAAAATCCATTCTTTTTTCGTTTAATAAAGGTGCGATCTTTGTCTACACCCTGGGCAGAGGCAATGGAAAACTCCCTTTTCATAGTTGTTTTTATCTTTGCTCATAAGTTTGTGTTTTATTAATGTAAGAGGATTTCTGCAGATGCGATTATTATCCTACCTTATTAATTCCGCCCTGCTTAAACCACTCAACAGCGAACACAAATAAAGAAGTTTGAAAACGAAAAAATCGATAAAAAAAGATACAAATACTGACAAATTACCTGGACAATCAAAGTCGCAGCCTCCGCATGCACCTTTTCCGGTAGTCGGTATAGGTGCATCAGCCGGGGGCATAGAGGCAATTATGAATTTGCTTTCGAATCTTTCGCCTGATCTTGGTATGGCATATGTGATTGTTCAGCATCTGTCTCCGGAACACAAAAGTATCCTGCCTGAACTCCTGGAGAAAAAAACGGCCATGAAGGTTCACCAGGTGACGGATGGCATCAAAATCGAGGCGAATAATGTTTATGTAATTCCCCAGGCTACTTACATGATCATCGTTGATGGGCATCTTTCTTTATCCGGTCGCTCAAGAGCTGATAAAAGGATTCCGGTGATCGACCACTTTTTGGAAACACTGGCAAACGTTTATCAAAACACGGCAATTGCGGTTATACTCTCCGGTATCGGTTCAGATGGCACTGCTGGCGTGCAGGCCATCAAGGCAAATGGTGGTATCACTTTCGCGCAGGATGACACGGCACTTTTCCAGGGCATGACGAGGAACGCTTATGAATCCGGTTATGTTGATTTTGTGATGTCACCTGCCGCAATAGCCAAGGAACTTGCCTCTTTCGCAAGCCACGATTACACGAAGTTTGGATCACTTGACAAGCTCGAAACCAATAAAAGAGAACTGAAAAAGATTCAGTCCTTATTATATAATACTTCAGGAGTTGATTTTTCTCAATATAAGCAGACAACGATAGATAGAAGGATAATGCGTCGCATGGCCCTGAACAGGCAGAAATCATTGGAAGATTACAACCGCTACTTAAGGGCAAATCCTGCCGAAGCGGACCTGCTGTATCGTGATCTGCTTATTAACGTAACTTGTTTTTTTCGTGAGCCTGCCGTGCTTAATGTTTTGAAGAAAAGGATATTCCCCCAATTGTTCAAAAACCGCAAGCCTTCGGACACTATAAGGATCTGGATCCCTGCATGTGCAAGTGGGGAAGAAGTAGGATCTATGGCTATCGCATTATTTGCATACCTCGGCGAAAAAGCCCTGGGCACTTCAATACAGATATTTGGTACCGACCTTAGTGAGACTGCAATAGATAAAGCACGTGCCGGTATCTATCCTATAACAGCTCTTCAAAATCTACCTGCAGCGCTCATCAAACAATATTTTTTAAAAATTGACGGACGTTACCAGATCATCAAACCTCTGCGCGATATCTGCATATTCGCAACGCATAATCTTTTGAAAGATCCTCCATTTTCAAAAATCGATTTAATCAGCTGCCAGAATGTGATGATTTATCTTGGGGCAACGGCACAGAAAAAAATACTACAGGCATTTCATTATGCCCTGAAACCTTCATCCTATCTTATTTTAGGGAAATCTGAAAGTGTAGGATCTGAAACGGAAATGTTTGAAACCGTTGACAAGGAGCATAAAATCTACACAAACCGGGCAGTGAATACACACCTGCCTTTTGATTTTTTTTCAAGACCGCAAAAGCTGTCATCTAACGAAACGGTTAATCAAAACGAAAAGATTCCGGTCAGCAGGCCTGACCTCGATATTGAAAAAGAAACCGACAAGATTTTATTGAGCAAATATGTGCCGGCATCCATATTGGTAAACAAAGATCTCCAGATAGTGAGGTTTAATGGCCCTGTAAACACCTATCTCCAGCCGGCAGCGGGGAAAGCAAGCCTGCATCTTTTAAAGATGGTCAAGGATGAATTGATCTTTGAATTAAGAGGATTGATTCAGCGCGCTAAAACCGAAGGCATCGCAGCAAAAAAAGAAGGCTTGAATTTGAATCAGGATGGTCAAAATGAAACAATTATTGAAGTAACACCGATTAAGTTCAGTGCAGAAGCGTTGTATTTCCTGATAGTGTTTTGCGAAACTAATCCCGGGTTAGCCGGACCGGATAAGTCAGAATCAGTTTCAGCCACTACCACCTTTGATCAGAAACAAAAACGTATCAACCTGCTTGAGAATGAACTGAAAGAAGCCAGGGCTCACATGAAGTCCATGAATGAAGAGTTTGAAGCAACCAGAGAAGAATTGCAATCCGCAAACGAAGAGATTTTATCAACCAATGAAGAGTTGCAAAGTATTAATGAAGAACTTGAAACGTCTAAGGAAGAATTACAGAGTACCAATGAAGAACTGATAACCATCAATGAAGAGTTGCAGTTAAGAAACCACGACCTCAAGGAATCTGTAGACTATACCCAGGGTATTGTTGAAACAATACGTGAACCTTTAATTGTATTGACAAGAGATCTTCGCATAAAAACTGCGAATAAGGCATTCTACGCCACTTTCAGGATGTTGAAAGATGATGTTGAGGGTTATAATCTGAAAGACATCGGTAACAGGATGTTTCATTCACAGGAGTTGAAAAAACAATTGAAACTCATTATCGAAAAAGGTATCGCATTTCAGAATTTTGAAGTAAGGAGCAGGTTTTCTTTTTTAGGTGACCGCGTATTGCTTTTTAATGCCATGCGGATGAGTGGCGACAATGACAGCCAAATGCGGATTTTATTAGCCATTGAAGATATCACTGAAACAAAAGTAAATGAACAGGATAAAGCAAATCTCATCGATCGGTTAGCTGGTGAACAGGAAAGGCTGAATGTTATATTAAACAATATGCCTGCGGGTATAATTATTGTTGACGATAAGGAGCAGGTGGTTTTTTCTAACTCGGCCGCCCGCCATATCCTGGGCGACCAGGAATTCATCAATCTGTTTGGAATCAATGAAACCCTGAAGGGAGTGAGGGTACAGGATAAGGAGGTGATTATTATGGTAGATAACCAGACCAGGTATCTTTCATTAAATACTGTGCGTATAGTTGATACGGAGACCGAGACAAAGCTGGCAGTAGTTAACTTCATTGATATAAGTCGTCGAAAGAAAGAAGAGGAGCAATTGAAATCAGCACAGGAAAATCTGAATGTAGCACTTGAGGCTGCACAGATGGGCGTTTGGGATTTGAATATTGAAACAGGCCGTTTTCGTCGCAGCCATCGATATGATCAATTGATGGGCTTCGACTCCCTGGCTGCCGAAGCAAAACTAAATGATAGTTTCAAAAATCTTGTTGATGAAGACAAAGATCTTTTGGCAAATGCATTTAGCGAACTTGCGCAATCAGGCAAAATGAATATCGAATTCAGGGTTTGTCATAAAAATTCAATCAGGTGGATAAGTGTGTTTGGAAGAGCTTTTTACAATTCAACGGGAGACCCGGTCCAGGCGGCGGGAGTAAGTTTTGATGTTACTGACCGAAAATTATCAGATAATCATAAGGACGAATTTATAGCCATAGCAAGTCATGAACTAAAAACGCCGATTACCAGTATTAGTTCTTATACAGAACTTCTCAAAGACATGGTCGAGGAGGAAAATATTGGATCAGCTAAAGAAATATTACCAAGGTTAGGCGCACAGGTAGAAAGGTTAACCGGGTTGGTTACGGACCTGCTTGATGTAACTAAGATCAATGAAGGGCAGATGAAGCTTCATCGTGAAAAAATTGACATCAATGAGTTAATAAAAAAATCTGTTGGAGAGATACAGCGAACACTTAAAAAACACCAGCTGCAACTTAATCTGCAGCCATGTCCACAGGTACTTGCCGATGTGAACCGGATAGAACAGGTGGTGCTTAACCTGATTTCAAATGCAGTGAAGTATTCACCCGAAGCAGCAAAGATTGACATCAGTACCAGGAAATCTGAAGACAAGGTTGTTGTGAGTATCCAGGATTTTGGAATTGGAATGCCGGAAGTGACAAGGAAAAAAGTTTTCGAACGCTTCTTCAGGGATAATGATAATACAATTCCTACTTCACCAGGTATGGGCCTCGGCCTTTTTATTGCAGCTGACATTATTAAGAGACATGGAGGCGAAATTTGGGTAGAAAGTGAACAGGGCAAAGGTTCGATATTTTATTTCAGTTTACCAGTACCATTATAATCTACCAAACGAAAACTAGTATCAGCAAGATGAAAACAGTATTAATTACCGAAGACGATCCTGCCATTATGGATGCGCTCGAAATAGTATTCACACGCAGTGGTTATAGGGTACTCACCTATCCTAATGGTTCGGCATTACTTGTGAACGAATTTGACAAACCGGATATTTTTCTCATAGACAGGCAGCTATCAGGCATTGATGGATTAGATATCTGCAGACATCTTAAAACAAATCCGGAGACAAGTAAAATTCCCGTAATAATTTTTTCCGCTTCCCCTCATGTATATAACCATGCCATTGCGGCCGGCGCTGATGACTTCATCGAAAAGCCTTTTTCAAACAAAGCCGTTCTTGAATTGGTCGCCAGGTATATCTGATACCCAAAACAAGGCAATATATTTCATAATTGTACCCGAAAAAGTTCGAATAGTTTTCTATAAATGATCAGGGAATTTTTAGGAAGGAGAAAGACTATCATGCAGGAAGAATAACAGGCTTTTCATTGTTTTGATATGTTCTTCAAATTCACGGGCCCGCTCCATGTAGTCTGCTGAAAGTTTGGTAAATCCCTTTGTACGATCCTGGTCACGCAGCTTTAATAACAGGTTCCTTTTTTCTTCCATCATTCTTACTGAGATCCATAAGGCTGTCTCTAGTTTTTGGTTTTGTTGGCGGTAAAGCTCCGGCTCTGTATACTTGTGCCCGATATAGCACCGGTAAGTTAGAAGTTCATTTTCCTTTCTTTCCCAAAGACCACCCCCGCAGCCGGGACAGCTGTAAACGGTGTGTTTTCCAAGCTGCATGGTGTCAGTTATGCCAGATGCAGTGCGTTCTGCAATCTCCGCCTCCATCCTCAGATCATATGGCACGGAAGCTTTTTTGAGGACTTTTGTTTTAATCACATTTTTAATGAGTCGTCCCATGCCTTCAAGCTTCGAAACATGACTAACGTCTATGGCCTGGAGAACAGAAAGTGGCATATCAGGAAACTGAGCCTCTTCGGGGTCCTGTACGATCGTTGTACCTCCACACTTACTGATAGCAACCATTCCCGAGGTGCCATCGTCGAGCAGACCGGTAAGAATAATTCCGATCACTTTTTCGGTGTGAGTTACAGCGGCAGACCGCAGGAGGATGTCAATGGAAGGTCGCCAGCGGCTCTCCGGAGGGCCAGATTTTATTAACATTGTTGTTTCCTTAACAATAAGATGATAATCCGGGGGCGCGATATAGACGTGCCCCTTCTGAATGGGAACAGCATTTGCAGCTATAGTACAAGGCAATGAGGAAACGCTCTGAATTTTGTCTTTAAGTAAGGTGCCAATACCGGTGTTAGAAAGATGGAGAACAATGAAGATTGCAGCGTTAATATCGGGTTCAAGCTGGGACATTAACTCTGATAACGGAGCTATACCACCGGCTGAAGCTCCAATAACAATAATAAATGGATGTTCGGGCATAACAATAGCCTAATTGTGTTATTATTACAATGGCGATAAAAATCATACCGCGGTCAAAATTGACACATTGCGGAGGAGCCGAAAGAAATTGCATCATGGGGAACTATGCAAAGTAGTGTAAACAATAAAGTGGTGCTTGCGGAAATGTTGAACGACTGTAGTATCGACCGGGTGATGGCTATAGATCTTAACTGGAATATTATAGCCTGGAACCAGGCCTCTGAGATTGCTTCGGGATTGTCAAGGGACGACGTAATAGGTAAAAATCTGCTCGAGATTTTTGCATCACTCCAATCAGACAAGGAAATCATGCATGCTATTCATAGCGCTTTCCTGGGAAATAAAACCTTCGTGCTTTCTGACAAGGCAAAACTTCACAGATATTACTACGAAAATCATTTCATCCCACTCAAAGAAAATGGCAGAAAAGTGATTGGCGTCATGAATATAATGCACGACGTGGCGCATCGCATAAAAGCCGAAAACCAATTACGTGAATTGAATTTCGCGTTGGCAGAAAAATACCGTCAGCTTGAAAAATTATCTGAGGAGCTCACGAGTTTTACTTCCATAACCACTCATAATATCAAGGAACCTCTGCAGTTTATCTACACATCGTTGGAACTCCTGATGAAAGCAGAAGGACGTGTTCTTGCCGATAGTAGCAAAGCAAATCTACGCCGGATGCAGGTTTCATTGAACCGGATAAACAGGTTGATTGATGACATAGTTGAGCTGTTCAAAATAAATGCTGCAACACAACCAAGTATTCCGGTTGACCTCAACACCATTGTAAATAGGGTACGGCAAAATTTTCAGCGTAAAATCTCTGAAAGAAACGTTACGATAATTACAGAGTCGTTACCTGTGGTAACAGGTATACCTGATATGATTCAACTGTTGTTTCAAAACATTATTGATAACAGTATCAAATTTCAGCAGGAAGGGAAATCGCCGGTCATAACAATCGCTGGCCAGGAATTGCGTTTAAACCCTTCAACCCATGAACCTGATTCAAAAGGCGATTTATATAATTGCATAACATTTGCAGATAACGGCATAGGCATTCCACGCGAGGATCAAAACAAAATATTCGGCATGTTTGTGCAGCTTCACGAGAAAAAGAAATTCCCCGGCTCTGGTCTTGGATTAACTTTCAGCCAAAAAATTATGGATTCCCATAAGGGTTTCATCAGGGTTGAAAGTGAAGAGAATGCCGGATCCGTGTTTTCATGCTACTTTCCAAATGATCTCAATAGTAATTGAACATCCAATCTCTGGTAATTGAACATCCAGGTCGCTGATAAAAGTTTCGGGTAAATAAATTCACGAAAAAACTTTACTGCGTTGAACAGGATCGTATTAAGTAGCAAACGAAATTAGCTGGTTGAACGTTGATTTAAACTCGGAACATGCACATTTGATTCAAGTACATGATGCATGGCTGCCACCAGGTCGGCGATACTGTTTGTTTTCTTTATACAAGACGTGGCACCCCAGCGATGAGCCTCTTCTAAGTTGATGTCGTTGAGTCCATTGGAATACATCACAATATGGGTTTTTGCGTGCCCGTCTTTTGCGCGGATCTTTTTCACGCACTCTAAGCCATTAATCCTTGGCATGTTTATGTCTACAAAAACAACATCCGGCTTTAGATAATTTAGAATTTCAAGCGCCTGTTCAGCACTCTGCGCATAGGTACACTTACACGGCACCTGTAACTTCGAAAGTGCTTCCATAAAGATCTCGAGTTCGTCTTCATCATCATCGATAAGAAAAAAGTGTTTACACATAATAAAGTGTTTCATTGAACAAAGGTTTCATTGAACAAAAATTTCATTGAACAAATTATCTCATTGAACAATGTGTCTCATTTGAATTGGTTGGAATTAACTTCCATAACACCGATATAGCTATGCGAAAAAGCCGGGACAATCAAAAACCGGGAACATGAGAAAAGTGAAACTTATGATATGTATGGACAAACGGGAGAAGAATGTGTTTGTGTATCAAAATTACTGTAATAAAATTCAATTTACCCATTAAAATTTCCTGAATTGAGATCTTAGTTCGTAAATTTACAACACAGGCGCAATCACTTCTCCCTGTCCTTACATATACCTGATATTTTCATTTTTTCTCGGATTCAATCTTTATCACAGATCGTCATTGTAAGTACAAAAAAATACCAAGATCATGCAGCGTTGTTTTAATGTCCCGTTTGATTTCAAAGGAAAAGAATATTATGCTATCGTTCGTCAACAAACAATTAACAACAAAAAAAATTACAAGATTCGCGTTATGAATCACCGCTTGGATGCACTCCTGCATAAAAGTAATCTCACCATCATAGAAGAATGCGATGGTAATGTATCGTTACCACCTGGGAGTAATTTGACGGAAGAAGGTGAACTTCACCTGTCAATTGCAAGAGCACTGTCAATTCAACTTTCTCATCATTGCAACGCTGACTTTGATTTCATCCCGGGCTTCAAATTGCTCACACCATTATGAATTAATAATGACCGTAGACTGTAGACCTTTTATTCCTTTTAGACACAAAAAAGCGAAGTTCTCTTCGCTTTTTTGCTAAATATTAATCAACAAGCCAGGATATATCTGCTGAACTTATTAAACCGGAACTTAAACCCGATGCCAGGGTGTGCAGTTAAGATAAATGTTAAGTATTTACAATTGATCCCCCATTTGGGTGTAGTGTCTGACCAGTGATGAATGCACTTTCATCAGTAGCGAGGAAAACATAAGATCCTGCAATTTCAAACGGCTGTGCAGGTCGTCCCATAGCAACGTCTTCACCAAATTTATCCACTTTTTCTGCATCAAATGACGCGGGTATTAATGGTGTCCAAACCGGTCCCGGTGCCACCGCGTTTACACGAATCCCCTTGCCAACAATTGATTGAGACAAACTACGGGTAAAGGCAACAATAGCACCTTTGGTAGATGAATAATCCATCAATGTTTCATTACCTTTAAATGCTGTGACTGATGCGGTATTAATTATAATGCCGCCTTTATTCAGATGGGGCGTAACAAACTTAGCCATATAGAAATAGGCAAAAATATTTGTACTAAAAGTTTTCTGAAGTTGTTCTGCACTGATATCTTCTATTCGTTTTTGTACAAATTGAATGGCTGCGTTGTTTACCAGTATATCAATCTTGCTAAATTTTTTCAGCGTTTTGTCTACAATCATTTTGCAATTGTCTTCAACAGATACATCAGTTGCGATAAGCAGCGCCTCCTTACCATAATTGCGAATATCGGAAGCTGTTTGTTCAGCATCGCCGTGTTCATCAAGATAAGCTATTACTACATCGGCTCCTTCTTTAGCGTAGCTGATCGCAACAGCCCGGCCAATGCCACTGTCTCCCCCGGTGATGATTGCTACTTTGCCTGCTAATCTTCCCAGCCCGGGCTTTCCATTGTCATAAACCGGTAGTGGATCCATTTCGCTTTCGATTCCCGGCTGTTTATTTTGCTTTTGAGGTGGAATGTCCTTCGGTATTTTCTTTTCTGATGTTTGCATTTTGATAAGTTTATTTGGTTATAAATTAATTAACGCCATCCCTGTAAACATCCGGCATAAAATTCTCCGCCGATTCCTGAATATTATATTATCAAGGGTATATTCTACCCTGTTTTTTCTTTTTCAACGGATGAGTCTTTCATAACCTGTCTCCAGGATCCACACAATTCATGTGCCCCGGAAACGGGTATAATTCAAAACTTTTTTTTGTTGTAGACAATTTCCTGCAGGGTTTTCGCATTTATTGCAGCATACCCCTCCTGGTCATTGTCAAAATAAAAAAAGACGTCCTTGCCTTTGCGGGTCCAGCTCCGGATTTTTTTTGCCCATTTGTTCAGTACATCTTTGGCATATGAACCCTGGTATTTCGCACCAGGTCCATGTAAACGCGCATAAACAAAGCCTGCTGTAGTAATAACCGGCGAAATATGACCGTCCAGTTCATAGATGCAAAAGGCTACATTGTACTTTTCAAGTATCGTATATACCTCTTCTGTATACCATGTAGTGTTGCGAAATTCGATCGTATAAATATGGCCTGCAGGTAGGTTTTTCAAAAATTGTTCTAGTCTGCCCATATTTATTTTCCAGTTTGGCGGCAGTTGGAACAAGATTGGCCCCAGCTTTTCTTTTAGACAAGCGACATTATCAAAAAAGTTACTTATGCTATCCGGATCGACATTGAGCTTCTTCATGTGAGTAATGAATCGCGAAGCCTTGACGGCGTAGGTAAAACCTTTAGGAGCGGCCTTTCGCCAGCCTGTAAAAACATTTTTGTTGGGGAGCCGGTAAAACGAATTATTTATCTCTACCGTCTGAAACATTGTCGTATAATATTCAAACCTGTCTACAGCCCTCACTGTTTCAGGATAAAAAGTTCCATTCCAATGTTTATAATGCCAGCCAGAAGTTCCTATATGCACACTGCCTTTGCTCATGCATCATATACAATATAATTATCGTTCCATCGGTATGGGCTGGCACAAGCTTTGAAATCAGCTGAGTGAAGATCATCACATTTAAAGCACAGCAAATGATTGCAAGAGATACCCTGAATAAAAGCCTTTGGCAGGAATCAGTGAATCCGTATGAAAGCCTTAAAACAGCTTCTGTTGAAGAGGTATATGACGTAATTATCGTCGGTGGAGGGATTACCGGCATCACCACGGGCCTGCTGTTACAGGAGGCCGGGAAGAAATGTCTTCTCATTGAAGCAGAAAATCTAGGTTATGGCACAACGGGAGGTACCACCGCTCATTTGAATACGCTACTGGATACACCATATACGACTATTTCAAAAAACTTTAGTAAAGACGCGGCCAAACAGGTTGCTCAGGTGACAGCAGATGCAATCGATCTTGTCAAAAACAATATTATCAAATATGGTATCAGTTGCGAATTTGAAGATGCAGCTGCCTATTTATACGCCGAAAATGAACAACAGGATAAAGAACTTAAAGGCATTTTAGACGCGGCAGTTGAGGCCGGACTGGATGCAAAAACAGCAGATTCAATTCCAATCCCCGCT
The DNA here is from genome assembly GCF_035489435.1 of Flavitalea sp. Lineage (NCBI taxonomy): Bacteria > Pseudomonadati > Bacteroidota > Chitinophagia > Chitinophagales > Chitinophagaceae > Flavitalea > Flavitalea sp. Next base: position 108,657 of record NZ_DATHKG010000020.1, on the reverse strand, counting down.
CAATTTACCACTGCGATACGGGTAGAGGGCCAGGCTAAATTTCATCCGCTTAAATATGTACTTGCATTGGCGGCAGCCTTTGAAGATGCAGGTGGATGTATTGTTCAGCATTGCAGGGTTCTGGGTGTGAATGAAAATGGTCATTTAGAGGTTGAAACTACAATAGTTACATTCCAGGCAAGTCAGTTGATATATGCAACACATATTCCAACGGGTATAAACTTGTTACATCTTCGATGTGCACCATACCGCAGTTATGTAATGGCAGTTAAACTCCCGGAACAAGATTACCCGGAGGACCTCGTCTATGACATGTACGACCCATATTTTTATTATCGCACCCAGGTTATTAACGATAAGAAATTCCTGATAGTAGGTGGAAAGGATCATAAAACCGGGCATGAAGAAAATACTTCTCGTAATTATCTTCAGCTGGAAGCAAAAATAAAATCATTGTTTCCTGGCTGTGAGATTACGCATCGGTGGTCCTCACAATATTTCGAGCCGGCTGATGGTTTACCATATATCGGTCACCTGCCACAACATAGCAACAACATATTTGTTGCAACCGGCTTTGGAGGAAATGGTATGGTTTATAGTCATGTATCTGCAAGAATACTTACCGATATGCTCACGGGTAAAGAAACGAGCTATGATGATTTATTTGATCCGAATCGCCTGAAACCTATAGCAGGTTTCGCAAATTTTATAAGACATAATGCAGATGTTACAAAAGAGTTTTTAGGCAAGTTGTTTTCCGCCGAAAAGCTGGAGGAACTAAGTGATCTTGCTCATGGCGAAGGCAAACTTGTTTCGTTCGAAGGTAAAAAGCTGGGAATTTATAAATCAGAAACCGGAAAACTCTTTGCCGTCAACCCGATATGCACACATATGAAATGTGATGTAAAATGGAATACAGCAGAAAAATCCTGGGACTGTCCCTGCCATGGCGGAAGATTCGATTGTAAAGGCAAAGTGTTGACAGGCCCGCCTTCTGAAGATCTTGAAACAGTAAGTCTCGAAAAAATCATCGAAAAAGAATAAGATCAAATCTTTTTATAAACTTTGCCGAAATCTTCCACAAATTGTTCCTGATTCTTGTTCACATTATGTAGCGTAACCATTTGAAACCCATTGTTGAGGTACTTTTGTACATGATCTATAACAGCCTCTATATTTGTATAGATCGGAACCTTCTCGCTAATTTCTTCTCTCGTTATTTTTTCCGCTACAATATCAAACTGCTGAGGTGTTGACAAATCATCTAACTTATCAGTGCCGATAATATTTGTTCTCCATTGATCATAAGCGCCATCAATGGCCGCTTCCCTGTCATGATCATAAGAGAATGAAAATTGCAGACGAACCGGCTTGCCTTTCCCGCCACCCATTTCAAACTGCTCTCTTTTCTTTATAACTTCCTGCAAGTCACCCGCCGTAGTTAACAAACCATCTGCCCATTCCCCCGCCCAGGCTGCTGTCTGTTCAGAAATCGCTGCGCAGAATAATGGCGGCCTTGTTGCCGGCAATGTATAAAGCTTTGCATTCTTAACATTGATATGACCATGAAAAGTTACCTGCTGGCCGTTCAACAATTTCCGGATAACATCGGCTGACTCCTTTAAACGCTCATTTCTTATTTGCTTTGATGGCCATGCGGTACCTGTAATCATTTCGTTTAATGCTTCCCCACTTCCCAGTTCTACAGAATACCTGCCGGGATACATTTCAGCAAGCGTTGCTATTGCCTGTGCAACAATTGCGGTATGATAACGCTGTCCGGGTGCGCAAACCATACTAACAGGCAATTTGGTCGCCTGTAATACAGAAGCAACCCAGCTAAATGCAAAGCCACTCTCCCCTTGCCTGACGCTCCAGGGATGAAAATGATCAGAAGAATGTATAGCATCGAAGCCCGCAAGCTCTGCTGCCTCGGCCAATCTTAATAGACGGGAAGGAGCAAATTGCTCATGGGACGCGTGATAGGCTACCATGCATTTTCAGTTACAATTTTTATTCCTTCCTCTGTGCTGTTGGCATAAAACTGGTATTTGGTGATCAACGTTAACTCTTAGAACGAATGGATCATGTAACAAATCATCCATTAACAATTTCACAAAAATTTTATGAACAAAAATTCGAAGATTTTCATCTCTGGCTTTTTACTGGCATCAACGCTTTTGTATTGCAACAAAGATGAAGATTTATGGGATTCAATGATACCTGAAACGGATGAACAGCCCACCGCTTCCCAGGTAAGTGGCTTTGTTTTCAGACCAGCACTGGTGCCAGCCACTGACGCTAATATCGCTCAGTTGAAGGTACCTGCAGGCTTTGCTGTGAAAAAATTTGCTGACAACCTTGGTAAACCAAGAATCATTGCAGCAAATACTAACGGTGATGTATACGCGAGTGATCGGGAAGCAGGTATTGTTGTATTGTTACAGGATACAAACAATAACGGGGTCGCAGAAACCAAAAAGACAGTAGCAACAATCAAACAGGCACACGGACTTGCGATCATACCAATGGCATAATTTACCGAATATCAAAAATGTAATGAACTCAAATCAAAAATAACGAACGCAGAAATTAACCCTTTACTAAAAATTTAAAATGGCAACTGAATCCGGCATTCTTGAATCATTCTGGAAAAAGAATAGTCTGAGTATTGTCGTACTCTCATTAATGATCATTTTCCTTTTTGCCCAGGCATTTACCGGGTGGAAAGAATACAACAATGAAAGAAAGGAACATGGAAACAGTGAAATAGCATTTATGAAATACTTAAGTACCGGACACTTTGTGCAGGCAACCTTCGAAAACTGGGAAAGTGAGTTTTTGCAGATGGCACTATATGTTTTGTTTACTGTTTCATTAAGGCAGAAAGGATCATCTGAATCGAAGAAGCTTGATGAAAAGGAAGAAGTGGATCGGGAACCTATAACTCACGAGGATGCACCCTGGCCCGTGAAAAAAGGCGGGGCCTGGTTAAAGCTTTATCAAAATTCGCTCAGTCTTGCTTTTGTGTTGCTTTTTATTATATCATTTTGCCTGCATTTCTATGGGAGTCTTACAGATTATAATGAACAACAAGTTCAAAAAAAATTACCACAGGAAAACTGGACTGAGTTTTTAACCAATTCAAAATTCTGGTTTGAATCTTTTCAAAACTGGCAAAGTGAATTTCTGGCAGTGGCTTCAATTGTGTTATTATCAATCTGGCTGAGGCAAAAAGGCTCACCGGAATCTAAACCAGTTGATGCTCCTTATTCGGAGACTGGCAAATAAACTTCAAAAAACAAACAGATATGATTAAAACTGAAAAAAACGAATCTACACAACATCATAATTATTTCGAAGTAGCTCCCGGAGTCTGGGGCATGAAAGACATTTTTGTCAATTTCTATATGATCCGGGACAAATCATCCGGAGACTGGGTACTGATAGATGCCGGGTTGAAAACCTCGAAGTCGAAGATACTAAAAATGGCAGCAGAGTTGTTCGGTGAACTCAACCCAAAGGCTATTATACTAACTCATGGTCACTTTGACCATACCGGATCTGTAGAAAGCCTTGCCCATGAATGGAAAACACCCGTTTACGCACATTATCTCGAGTTCCCATATCTTTCAGGGATCAGTGCTTACCCCCCACCGGATCCCAGTGTTGGTGGCGGATTGATGTCTGTTATGTCAAAATTCTATCGGAATGAACCCATTGACATAAGTTCGTTTCTTTCTGCTTTAGCTGAAAATGATGAGGTTCCTTTCCTCACTGAATGGAAATACATACATACACCCGGCCATTCGCCTGGTCATATAAGCTTGTTCAGAGAAGAAGACCGGGTGTTAATTGCCGGTGATGCATTTGTGACTACAAAACCTGAATCGCTGATCTCAACAATTACGCAAAAAGTAAAAGTATCGGGTCCACCTATGTATTTTACCTGCGACTGGGAATCAGCAAAGCGGTCAGTAAGAACATTGGTGGAATTAACTCCGACGGTGGCAGCAACGGGACATGGCAAACCTTTCAGTGGCAAGGAAATGATAGAACAATTGCAAAAGCTGGCTGATAATTTCGGTACGGAAGCTCTTCCCGAAAAAGGCAGATATGTATATGAACCTGCTATTGCAGATGCCTCAGGTGTTTTATACATTCCACCCATATCACCTGTCTCTTATAATAAATGGATGATGGCGGCGGGGATTATCCTGACTGGCTTGCTGATAATGGGTATTGTAAGATATGCGAGAAGTGATGACAGATAAAAATGGTGATGAATAAAATCTTTGTTTGGAGGATGATTTTTCTTAGTATAGGTTATAAGTACAACAAGGTTAGTAAAACAAAATATTCCTTATGGACATTATGGACCATGTAAAAGAAACTCCGACACGAACTCTGGCTGAGCCGATGCCTATTTCATTCACCATTAACAGGAAACTTTACCAGCTCAGGTTAATGCCCTGGGTTACATTACTGGATGCACTACGCGAATATTTACATTTAACCGGCACCAAAAAAGGTTGCGACCTTGGTCAGTGCGGAGCCTGTACAGTGATCGTTAACAACAAAAGAATAAAATCCTGTCTCACCTTAGCCGTCATGAGGAACGGTGCTGAAATCACAACGATTGAAGGTGTGGCAGAAGTCAGTGATCTACATCCTTTGCAACAGGCATTTATAGATCATGACGCCTTCCAATGTGGTTATTGTACTCCTGGCCAGATTTGTTCAGCGATCGGTTTGCTAAATGAAGCTAAAGCGAATACAAGGGAGGACGTAAAAGAACTGATGAGTGGCAATCTTTGCCGTTGCGGCGCAAATACCAACATTGTCGATGCAATCATGTCAGTTAAAGATGGAGGAGATCATGAATAATTTTACTTACCGACAGGTAACAATGGTAGAAGAAGCCATTGATGAAAAAACAGGCAATACCGCTTTTGTTGCAGGGGGTACTAACCTTCTTGACCTGATGAAGGAAAATATCGCAAAACCGGATAGGCTGATTGACATAAACCATATTCATCAGCTTGCCGGAATAGTTGAGCTAGAAGAGGGTTCTATCCGGTTAGGCGCCACCGTTACCAATGCTGATACGGCCTGGCACCCGGTTATCGAATCCAGGCTGCCACTAGTCTCAAAGGCAATACTTTCCGGCGCATCTCCACAGCTCCGGAACATGGCGACGAACGGTGGAAACCTGATGCAAAGAACCCGCTGTTATAATTTTTATGACAAGGCCACCCCGTGCAACAAAAGAGAACCAGGTTCGGGATGTTCCGCCCTTTATGGTTATAGTCGGATACATGCCATACTCGGAGCGAGTGAACATTGTATTGCCACTCATCCAAGTGACTTTTGTGTTGCCCTTGCAGCGCTTGATGCGGTTGTAGAGGTAAAAGGCAGCTATGGTGAAAGAGAAATTCCTTTCGAAGATTTTCATCGCTTACCGGAAGATAAACCTGAAATTGACAATACTTTAAGACCTGGTGAAATTATTACCGGAATTAGAGTGCCGCCAAATTCCTTCTGTAAACACTGTTCTTATCTTAAAATCCGTGACCGGACTTCATTCGCCTTTGCCCTCGTGTCGGTTGCAACAGCTTTTGAAATGGATGGTGAAACCATTAGTGAAAGCAAGGATGGCATTGGGAGGCGTTGCACATAAGCCATGGCGGAATAAAAATGCCGAGGCTTTTCTTGAAGGGAAAACAGCAACTACAGAAAACTTTGCAATAGCTGCTGAAATGATATTAGATGGTGCAAAGGGTACAAAATTTAATGCTTTTAAAATACTGCTTGCTGAAAGGGCTATCATCAGGAATGCATTCCAGGCAATACAAATGATTACTGTTCATGAATAACAATAAACCATATTTCGGACAATCCGTAAGTCGTGTAGATGGTATTGCTAAAGTTACAGGGGAAGCTAAGTATACTGCTGAATACCATGTAGAGGGCCTTCTTCATAGTTACATCATTAACAGCACGATTACCAAAGGTTCAATAAAGAATATCGATGCATCAGCGGCGCTTGCGGTGCCTGGAATAATAGCTTTTTTCTCGCATAAAAACCGTCCGTCGCTCACCTGGTTTGATTTTCAGTATAAAGATATGGATGCGCCACAAGGCACTCCCTTCCGGCCACTTAAAGATGAAAAAATTATCTTTAACGGGCAACCAATCGGTCTTGTTGTTGCAGAAACTTTTGAGCTTGCACGGTATGGATCTACACTTATCACAGTCACCTATGAAGAGGAGGAAAATTTTCAAACTGATATTGTAGAACATCTTGAGAAATCAAGAAAGCCAATTTCAGGCATAATGATGGCACTAAAACCACCTCCACCAAAACCTAAGGGAGATTTTGATTCAGTTTATGCAACTTCTAAATTCAAGGTGGAACAACAAATCCTTCATGGGCAAGAGCATCATAACCCTATTGAGATGTTTGCTTCTACAGCCATCTATAAAGGTAAGGGTAAACTTACCATTTACGATAAAACGCAGGGGGCGATAAACAGCCAGTTATATGTTGCAAATATATTTGGACTGCATTTCAAAAATGTGAGAATCATTTCTCCATTTGTAGGGGGTGCATTCGGTGCCGGACTTAGACCACAGTATCAATTGTTTCTTGCAGCTATGGCCGCTCTCGAGTTGAAACAACCGGTCAGGGTGACGATGGATAGGCACCAGATGTTTACATTCGGTCACCGGCCGTCCACTGTTCAGCATATTATGTATTGCGCAGATGCGGATGGAAAACTTACAGGTATTAATCATAAAGCCTGGGCCGAAACTTCCAGGTTTGAAGATTATACAGAAACGGTTGTTAACTGGACAAATCAACTCTATCCTTGTCCCAACGTAAAACTGGGATATGAGCTTGTACCATTGGATTTTTTTACGTCAAAAGGAATTAAGATTCACCATATGTGCTGGAAATTCTAAGATAATTTTTCCAGGTTGTCCAATACCTTTTCAAGTACAATACCCTTACCTAAGACCGGTTTAAAAATATCGCCTTTGTCGTTTATCCGCTCAAGCGCATTATCAATGTTGAAGTCTGTAATAGACAACCCGGGTTTTATTTCATCCCAGCTTACAGGCATAGACACTGTGGCGCCAGGTTTAGGTCTTATCGAATACGGAGCAGCAAGGGTTTGAATCGACCGGTTCTGAAGGAAGTCAAGATATATTTTTCCTTTTCTTTTTGAAGGGCTTCTTTCAAGGCTTGTAAAATCAGGGATTTCGCGGTGTACCAGCGTTACAACCAATTCAGCGAGCATCTTTGACTGTTCATATTCATATTTCGCCCCCAAAGGTATAAATATGTGAATGCCGGTAGACCCTGAGGTTTTTGGATAAGATGGAACCTTTATGCTGTCAAGCACCTGCTTTACCATTTGCGCAGCCTCAATCACCTGTTCAAAACTGTTATTGTCAGGATCAAGATCGATGATACAAAAATCCGGGTTGTCAGGGCTATCCACCCGGCTATGCCAGGGATTGATTTCGATGCAACCCAGGTTAGCGAGATATAGTAAGCTGGCTTCATCGGTACAAACAAAAAATTTCTTTTCTCCTTCTTTCGTAGTGTTCTTATAATCGTGTGTTTTAATCCAGGACGGAAACTTGCCGGCTATATTTTTCTGGTAAAAACTTTTACCCTGTATACCATTTGGATGGCGGTTAAGTGATTGGGGCCTGTCCTTTAGGTAAGGCATAATATAAGAAGCAACAGATTCGTAATAATTAATTACTTCTAGTTTGGTAATTTTTTCTTTGGGCCAGTAAATCTTGTCGAGGTTTGTAAATTTTAATTCCTTTCCGTTGATTGTCTTTACAACATTCTTTACACCTGCTTCAATAAAACGCTTTGTTGATGTTCGTTTTTTCCCTTTTGTTTTACTCCCATAAACTTTATCAGGATCTTTTTCCATCGCAGCAATGGTTTTGCCCGAAATCACCGATTTGTCTTTTTTCAGTATATCCGTTGCTTTAGCATACTTATCCTGCACCTTCATCAATAGCCAACTATTTTCTCCCTGGTAAGAAGATTTTACCAAAGCAAAGTCGCCTTTAAGCTTTTCTCCTTTCAGTGTAATTACAATTTTACCTTTATGTAATTGCGAAAGAAGATTTTTATCCCTTTCCTTTTTTGTTTTGAATTCGCCTTCAGCTGGAAGATAAGTCCCTTGATCCCAAATGATAACCGTTCCGCCTCCATACTGACCTTTGGGAATGATGCCCTCAAAGTTTCTATAATCAAAGGGATGATCTTCCACCATCATTGCCAACCTTTTGATTGATGGGTCGTTTGAAGGCCCCTTAGGCACAGCCCAGCTTTTCAACACGCCCTTCATTTCCAGGCGAAAGTCGTAATGAAGATGGGAAGCATCATGTTTTTGAACCACAAAGATCAACTGTTCGTGGGTTGATTTTCCACCTGTTGGTTCCGGCGTTTTATTAAAGCTTCTTTTCTTGCGATAGCCTGTTAATCCCATGGCAGGATTTTTAAAATTAATTTCCCAGGGAAATTCTACCCTGGGAAAGATCGCCACTGGTATATCCTTTCTTAAACCATTCCATTCTTTGCTCAGCAGTACCATGTGTAAATAAATCAGGACGTACCGACCCCTGTGTTTGTTCCTGTATCCTGTCGTCACCCACAGCCGCGGCAGCACTTAATGCTTCTTCAATATCGCCGGGTTCGAGTACCTGCTTCATCTTGTCATTGTAGTGCGTCCAGATGCCTGCATAGAAATCTGCCTGCAGTTCTACCTGCACACTAACTTTGTTATATGCTGTCTGGCTGAGTTGCTGCCTTAAACGTCCTGACTGCTCAGTTACCCCAAGTAAATGCTGTACATGGTGCCCTACCTCGTGGGCAAGTACATAGGCAATGGGAAAATCGCCCTGTTTTGCCCCGAACCTTGATTGTAACTCCTGGACAAAAGACAAATCGATATAAATTTTACTATCAGCCGGACAGTAAAAAGGACCCATGCCGGCATCGGCAGGACCGCAGCCAGACTGATCCCGGCCCGAAAACAGCACAAGACCCGGCTGTATGTACCTTTTACCATTTGCGGTAAACAAAGAATCCCAAACATCTTCAGTATCCGCGAGCACTACTGCAAGGTATTTTGCCAGCTGGCTGTCCTCTCCTGCCTGGGCCGGAGATTGCTCCTGTGGCGCAGAACTTTCAGGCGGGAGCACCTGGCTGGGATCACCGCCAAGAAAATAAACTATGGCCGCAAGCACCAGGGCACCGATGCCGCCACCAGCAGCAATCCGTCCGCCTCCGCCACCCCGCCTGTCTTCAACATTACCGCTTTCGCGTCTGCCTATCCATTTCATAATTGAAAGATTAATTTTTCAAATGTTGGTTTATAAAAGCCGGGGTTATACAACCCTGGTTAAAGATAAAAGTTGCTCCAGGAAATATATGGCAAATATTATGCGAGCTAATTTCGCCCCCAATTTTCAGCTTCTCACCAGTATCTTTGATATTCATCTTAAAGTAAAACGATTACCAAACATTCATTGCATGAAACTAACAGCTACCCTGGCTATTCCTTTATTTTTTCCATTCTTGGCCGCTGCACAATCTTCACTGCAGAAAATGTATCCTGTGGATTTTTCGAAAGTCACTATCACTGATCCATTTTGGAAGGCCAAACAGGATGTGGTTGCCACCACAACATTAAACACTTGTATTCTTTATACAGAAAACAAAACCGGCCGTATCAGGAATTTTGAAAATGCAATAAACAAACAAGGGAAACATGAGGGCGTTTATTATGATGATTCCGATGTTTATAAAGCAATAGAAGCGATCGCATATTCACTAAAAAACAGGCCCGATAAACTGCTTGAAGCCAAGGCTGATGAATGGATTAATAAAATCGCGGGGGCACAGCTTCCTGACGGATACCTTAATACCTACTATACACTAACAGGGCTGGATAAGCGCTGGACAGATATGGAACGTCATGAAGACTACTGCGCAGGGCACCTGATCGAAGCTGGTATCGCATACAATGAAACTACAGGGAAACGCCAGCTGCTCGATGTTGCGATCCGCTTTGCAAATCATATTGACAGCAACTTTCGTTTAAGCAATCGCAACTGGGTGAGCGGCCACCAGGAAATAGAACTGGCCCTGATGAAATTATACCATCATACCCGGGAGAAAAAGTATATGGACCTCGCAATCTGGTTTCTGGACCAGCGTGGAAAAGGATATGGCAAAGGAAAGATCTGGGACGAATGGAAAGATCCCGACTATTGCCAGGACGGACTGCCGGTAAAACAACAAACACAGATTACCGGCCATGCCGTTCGGGCCATGTATATGTATACGGGGGCGGCCGATGTGGCGGCGGTCAATAACGATTCGGGATATATGAAAGCGATGAACTCAATCTGGGATGATGTGGTTTTCAGGAACATGTATATAACCGGTGGAATCGGCGCGCAGGGAACCAATGAAGGCTTTGGGGTGGACTATGATTTACCAAACGCAACGGCTTATTGTGAAACCTGTGCTTCTGTAGGAATGGTTTTCTGGAACCAGCGAATGAATATGCTTACCGGGAACGCTAAATTTATCGATGTGCTTGAAAGAAGTCTTTATAACGCAGCCCTCGACGGATTGTCGGAATCGGGAGACCTCTTCTTTTATGGCAACCCCCTTGCTTCTGACAGAAATCATAAAAGAAGCGAATGGTTCGGAACCGCATGTTGTCCTTCCAACATTGCAAGGCTGGTTGCATCACTGGGAAACTATGTTTATAGCTATAAGGAAAATACAATCTGGGTTAACCTGTTTATAGGTAGCGAAGTAAATATCCCGATCAATAAAGGCAACATGCAACTATCGATGGAGACTGGCTTTCCATGGAAAGGGAACAACCAGATCACCATAAAGCAGGCTGTCAAAAAAAATGTGCTCTTAAAAATACGTATACCCGGATGGCTCGAAACTCCAGTGCCCGGCAATCTGTATTCGTTTAGTGATAAGGCCAGTCTGCAACCGGTTATTACGGTAAATGGTAAACCACAATCTTATAAAAATGACCAGGGTTACGCGGTAATCGACAGGGCCTGGAAAGCAGGAGATGTAATTGGTTATAATCTTCCGATGGAAGTCAGAAAGATAAAAAGCAATCCTTCTCTTACTCAAAACAGCGACCGTGTAGCTATACAATATGGCCCACTTGTTTACTGTGTTGAAGGAAGAGATAATCTGGATAAAGCTTATAATTTCATCGTACCTGAATCCACAACATTTAAGGTTGAATATTATCCTCAAACGCTGGGTGGTATAAACCAGATTCATTTCGAAGCCGATGTTATGCAGCCTTCACCTGATGGAAAATCAATTGTAATGGTCAAAAAAACCATTAATGCGATTCCCTATTTTAGCTGGAATAACCGCGGACCGGATGAAATGCAGGTTTGGCTTCCCACGGCGGTAAAGTCAGTGAAAATAGCGCCCTAGTTAAATAATCAGTTAGCAGAGTGACCCGTTGTTCCAACTGTAAGTACAGGTCTTTCAGTTCTGAGCCAGTGAATGGCAAGAATTCCAATCAGGAAAAGTAGAGACAGTTCCAGCATATGCTGCAAAAAGTTACCATTAAGTATGCTTTTAGACTGGCTTTGCAGCTTATACCCTTCCTGGGCCTGCAATTCCGAAAGACTGGATAATGTTGAAATGGCCTCATCAAACGAGGTATTCATCTTTTTTTGAAGTAATACCGGGGCAGGAGCAGAAACCAAGCTGGCTTCAGCCTCATTATAGATCTGCAGGTCTTTTTTAAAAGCAGACCAAAGTTTCTTTTCAGGCTGTGTCAGATAGGTTTGCTGATAAAGTGTGATGAGCGTAGAAACCGAATCGTTACATTGTTTAAGTTCCTGTTCTGGCCTTCTTCCCCCGGCATTCTCCATTTGCCAGCGTTGTTTTTTATGAAGCTGGTCATTCAACCGCATTATATAATTGGCAGGCATAAGCCGGTCCCTATACAATGAACTCATTTGCTGATCCAGGTCGTCGTAGTGACTTTGGGTCGAATATTCCAGCAGGATCACTGAACACAATAATGCAAAGAAAAAAAACACCGGTTTCCTGCGGTCCCCTTTACTATTTCGATTAAACATATAGCAGGTTTATTAGCTCTATTAATTTAATCAATATTAGTTATATGCAAAGTTAAATTGATGAAATACAAGGCTAAAGGCTTTCAGGGATTCTACAACTCTGACTGTATACATACAACCTGACTGTATTCAATTAATCAATTCCGAAATTTATGGAATCTGAACAATTCTTAATAAAATGCCCGGCTTCTGAGGCAATTCAATAAGACAGGTTCCGGTAAATCTGCCTTCCATACGTTTCACAGTCATGTTCCAGGTATCTACCAGGTCTATACTATAGTTGTGATCCGGCAATGATAATTCTGCACTTCTGGGTTGATCAAGATTGAAATAAAGCAAAAAGAACTGGTCCTTGTAGCCCACGGCACCATAAGGCATTTCTTTTGGTTTTATAATTTCTGCCGGCTCCAGCGTTCCGGGAGCAGCTTCAAAAATACCGCGCATAAATTTTATCCGTGTATGGCTTTTGCCTCTAAGAATACCGCCTTTGGACCACCATAAAACGTCATTTGATTCAGAAGATGTTCTGAGTGGTTTTTCGGTAGTATAAGTTTCTCCATGACCTACGTATGCACCGCGGGTAAATCCACGCCAGAATTTATTCAGCATTTCTTCACCGGTAATATTACCCCAGGGAATCCTGATATTACCCTCATACCGGCATTCATCATAAATCACTGGTTTATTGTACCTGCCCCGGAGTTCCCCGGCACGATGTGTGTCTTCATTCTGAATACTTACATGAGTGATGGAAGATCTTGAGTGATCATATAACCTCAATGCCTGGTGAATGCTGAGCATATGCCTGTATGGATCATTTGCTGCCACGCCTGAAACAATTCTATCCCAGTCCGCTGCCGACTTTCCCTCCATCAGGTCATATTCATTTGCTATGCTCCACCATACATTTTTATAGGCCGATAATCTTGCGATTATATATCGCAGATACCGGTCATCATTCTCAGATCCCATCTTTTGAAAACCCCATTTATCATAAGGGTGAAAAAGTATCAGGTCAGCCTGTATACCAAGGCTGTCAAGTTCAGCCACTCTTTTTTCAATGTTCTTAAAAAAAGCAGGGTTGAATTTTGAGTAATCCCAGGAATTTTCCGGTTTCCCTTCAAATGGATATAAAACAGGCTCAGTGCGATTGTATTCGTACCATTTTGGAAAAATACACATACGCATTTTATTGAAAAAGCCACCTGAAAGGGTTTTTATTGTCAAACGTGCAAGACTATCTCCCTGGTGCAGCCATGCATAACAAGTGGTTCCGAAAGGTAGATACCTGGTTTGGTCTGCATAGGCAAAATGATAAGTATCATTTACTTTCACAGGGCCATGATTGTCTTTCCCGGCCCTGGTACAAATAAAATTCCCTTCTTTCCCATTCAAAACTGCAGTCCCACTAAAAGTTGTGTATTTCCATTCTCCTTCTTCAGTTGGCATAAAGCGGATGATGTAATTGCCATCACCATCATAAAAGCCATCGGCCGATATTTTTTTTTCGCCATGAGTAAATGCTGCATAAAATCTGACATCTGCAAAAGGATTCCCCTCCGTCGGCCCTTTTAACTTTAATTCAAAGATCCGCCATCTTTCAATTTTGGCATTCTGTTGCGCATATATGTCTACGGGAGATATAAATACCAGGCACAAAATAAAAACAGGCCTGAGATAAATCAGCATTGCCATATTTGCTAATAGTTAGAAGGCCAAGTTAACCTGATCTGATGGTTATTCCAATATGAGACATCTAAGCACCATTCAGGACTTATTGCCCGGCACGGCTTTGTTCGTCCTGTGCACCACTTGTACGCCGGCTTTGTTGAACCGCCTGACCCTTATTAAACCGATAAGTAAATGTCAACCCCACCCTCCGGTTATCCCAGCGGTTTGTGACAATCATATTGATGTTTGAATGATTTATTGATACATCTGATTTTTGCAAACGAAACGGATCCACAACGCTTAGTTTTATCATGCCTTTGGTTTTGAGTACCTGTTTACTGAAACCAAATGAGATTACATACATTGGGTCAATTACAAACATACTGGTTGCAAGTGTTTTGCTTTGATAGAAACCACTCACCTCAGCTCCCCAGGTTTTAGCAAACTTAAATTGCTGGTTAAAATTCAACATAAAGTTAGTTATGTCTGTACTTAAGGGTGCACTATTAACGATGCCCTTATAATAAGTATTTGAGACATTTCCATATAAACTGGTCGTCCACCAGCTTGTAAGTTGTGCATTATAACTTACTGCAAATCCAACATTACGTCTGGTAGCAATATTTTGTTTGGTTTGATAAGTCACCTTTGTTTCGTCATTCTGCACGAGTATATCATTTATAATATCAGTAGTGTAAGAATAATTTGCAGTAGTACTTAGTTTACTTTTGAAGATATGACTGAGTTCAATATTATTCGTAAACTGGGGTGTGAGATAAGGATTCCCCTGGTTGAAAGTATAAAGATCGAGGAACTGCTGGAATGGGTTTAGATCCTGGTAGTTTGGTCTCTCAACACGCCTGCCATAGTTTAATCCGAATTGATTTTTATCGTTCATTGCGTAGCTGACATAGGCTGTGGGAAAAACCTGGAAATAATCCCTTGCTATACTTTTTCCAATTAGAACCTGAGTGCCTTCCGAATGAGTATGTTCACCCCGCAAACCAGCCTGGAATCCCCATTTTTTTACCTGTTTGCTGAAGTTTATATATCCTGCTGTAATCTGCTCATCATATTGAAAATGATCTTTCCTTACATCATCAACCCATTTTCCTGAATTCTTATCAAAGGTTTCATAAGGTGCATTATTATCAGTGCTTACATAACTCATCTTTGCACCCGCTTCTATTTTGGTCTCTTTATTAAGCGGATGAACATAGTCGACCTTACCACTATAAATGTTGATATCAGAAGGTAAGACCGCCCTGAGTAAATATGGATTGCCGGGATTGTTAGGATAAAGCACCTCATTGTTGGTTGACTGTTCCAAAGCTGAACTGTATTTTATAAAATCAAGATCAGCTGTTATTTCACGCCCATTATTGTTCAGGCTCCTTTTAAAATTCGCATTTGCAGTAAGATTTTTCCATGGGTTTCTTGTTTCATTTACAGCACGAATACTTGAATCAACAATGTTTGAATTTTCCAGGAAGAAATCACCCGTACTGATGTTTGAATATTTCCTCAGGCTATAGCTTCCCCCGACCAGCACACCAACGGTCGTTTTTGCATCAACGTATAGTCGAGGCCAACTCTTCCATTGAAACTGCTGCTTTTGTTTTTTGAATTTCCTACCTGGTCAAAAACATAATTGTTTGAGCCTTGTTGAAACTTTCGCGTAAGCGTCTGCTCCTGGTTACCTTCCCAGTATGATAACCCCCGCTGGTAAACAGGTTGATCTTTCCCTCACGATAATTAAAATTGAAGCTGTTTGGAGACTTTGGATAATTACCCTGTACATAACCAACATTCACGCTACCATTAAAGCCCATGGTTTTTGCTTTTTTGGTTTTAAGGTTAAGTATGCCTGCATTACCGGCAGCATCGTACTTTGCTGAAGGTTGGGTAATAATCTCGAGTTGGTCCAGCTGGCTTGCAGGCATGCTTCTAAGCATGTTGGCAAGATCCTGACCACTCAGGTAAGTCTGTTTTCCATCCATCAATACAATTACCCCCTGTTTACCTTTAAGACTGATATTACCGTCTTTATCGACCGAAATACCCGGCGACTTTTCAAGAAGCTCCAGGGCAGTAGCACCGGCATTGGAAGGTGAAGCATCTACATTAACGATCATTTTGTCGAGCCTTGCCTCAACGAGTGGACGTTTTGCAAGGATTGTCACAGATCCAAGGGCCTGCGCTTTGGCCTTAAGCTGTATCTGAATATTTACATTCTCCGAAGCAATTGTATAAAGCGAATCAAAACCAACTGAAGTAATCAAAAGCAGGTAGTTGCTTTTAATAATATCCGGAAATTCAAAAACTCCTTCATTATTACTCACTGATAATTTTACAAGTGCTGAATCGGCCTGCTTTAATAAAGCCACTGTAGCTCCGGGAACCGGAACATTATTAGAAGTGATTTGTCCTTTATAAATACCCCGATCCTGGGAAAATGCAAATAAGTGAAAACAAATAATCAAAATTAAAACAGCAGCTCTTTTCATAACCGCAAATATTTAATTTCACTGCGAACATGCAAGAGCGAAAGTGATGAACTGTTGTTTATCCGGGTGGAATGGCACGATTAATTTTATAAGAAGCAGATCAAACTGTTACGGGTTATTACCAAAAAAGGGAAGCCATCCCGCACGAGCGGGATGGCCCGGTGTTTTTCACAGGAAATTTCTTTAACCAGCATTAATTACGCACGGCTGACGGTTTAAAATATGAAGGGAGTTGTGAAAGTTTAAGAGGGACGGAAGAACGAATGAGAAATGCTAACTAACGCTGATGGTTAGCAGCTGTTGATACTATAAGTTAGTGAATAAAAGTAAAACAAACAAAATCAAATAATTACGATCAATTACTTCGTATTAATACGAATATTTGCGCACGTACAACCACGTGTCATAAGTAATTATGTTTATGCTTTGAAATGTTAGCATTGATATCGGCAATATAAGTGGCTGATTATAGCATGCCGTTAGAATTATTGCGGACCTTTGATTTATCAATAATCCATATCCCCCAGCCCGTTTTTAGTATCCAAGTTAATCCTATCCAATATCCTGTATAAGGCCTAATCGTCCCGGGAAACCGCCAATCTTAATCCTGGCCCTGGCAAATCAAAACCGTATCTTAAGTAAATCAATATCGTCGTCAAAGTTATTCACTATCCCACGAAAGACAATTAACCGACCCTGCAGCTAAAATGGACCCTCTTCCGGAAAAAGAAAGCCGTCCAAACACATTATTTACCTGGAATAAGATCTTTCCCTGCTAAAAGCGGGGATTTTTTTTAGCGACGTTTTTGAGACCGGAGGCTTCTTCGCAGCTGTAAGATGGAAGTAATAACGACGAATATCATGAGAGGAGCAGTTCCCCAAACCAGGACTGAGCTCAACCCTTCCCTGCGATTGTAATCATAAAAGAAATAACAGGTAACAAGCGTAGCTATAAGTCCTGCCACCGCGAGTACATTAAAGAGGAATCTTGTATTCATAATCCAGGGCTTTAGTTGCTTAAAGTACAATATTTAGCTAAGCTATCAAACCCGAAACCGTTTAGTTAGATTACGAGGCTCATTCGAAAAATACTGCAGACTCAGAGAACAGTGTAAATTGTGAGTACGAAAAATCCTGCCAGGATAAAATTACCGCGAATATCGATCCAGCGGATCCAGTCATGCTGCAGCCGGGCAGCTATCATGTCCGATGGGTTAACCAGGTTACGAATCTCAGCATTAATCGGAATATTATATTTTTTGGCGAGCATTACATCTGCCAGCAGGAAAATAAAAGCCAAAGCTGCGAAAATTATTGTAATTGCAGAGCCCTGGTAAACAGCAAGAATAATAAATGTGATTCCAAAGGCCAGGCTGCTATAGTAAATAACGGGTAACCTGGTTTCAAGTATTGGATCGGCGAGTTTACGGATGTTGATAAACTGTTGTGCCGGGATCTTTTTAAATACGTGCGTAAAGCATAATTTATAAAACACTGCCTGGCCCGCAAGCACAAAGTATAACAGAACATACAGAAACAGAACTAGAGTGATAACCGGCATCTTCTGCAATTTTGATGTAAGGGAGCACAAAATTATAAAGCCCTGGCAAGTATCAGCTACCACTCATAACAATCGCATGATCTTATTACTCCAACAGATAAAACGATTAATAATTAACCCGGGAAAATAAAAAATACTGGAAATAACACTTGTTTTAACCATTGTATTTTCTGAAGATCGCGGTTGCTGTATGTCCGCCGAAACCAAAAGTATTGTTTAGTGCATAATCCACTTTTTTGTTGATGGATTTACCAATTAATATGTTAAGTCCTTCAGGAATTTCAGGATCCAGCGTGGTAGTATTTATGGTGGCAGGGACCTTATCATGTATAACTGAGCAGATACTGATGATGCTTTCAATTGCACCTGCGCCCCCCAGCAAATGACCTGTCATTGATTTTGTAGAACTGATAACAACGGGCAAACTGCCAAATATATGATGTATCCCCCTGAGCTCACTAATGTCACCGAGAGGTGTTGATGTAGCATGCGCATTTATATAATCAATCTTTTCAGCTCCGATTCCTGCTTCAGCCAGGGCCTTTTTAATACCCAGGGATGCACCCAGGCCATCCGGAGGTGTACCGGTCAGATGATAAGCATCGGCAGCCATACCCCCGCCAACCATTTCAGCGTGGATTTTTGCGCCCCGCGCAATCGCATGATCGTAGTCTTCCAGGACCAGTGCACCGGCGCCTTCCCCGATCACAAATCCATCACGGTTTGTATCAAAAGGACGAGAGGCATGCAATAGATCTTCATTATTTTTTGACAATGCCTGCGCGGCATTAAAACCACCAACAGAGGCAGGTGTTATAGCGGCTTCAGACCCCCCGGCGATCATAATGTTCGCTTTACCTAGCCTGATAGTATCAAAAGCAGCAATAATAGCGGTATTTGAAGAAGCACAAGCTGAAACTGTACAATAATTCGGGCCATGAAGCTTATGCCTTATAGAAATAACACCGGCTGCAATATCGACGATCATTTTTGGAATGAAATAAGGATTGAATCGCGGGGTACCATCGCCGAGGTAATAATCCTTTAACTGTTGTTCGAAGGTTCCTATGCCCCCATTGCCCGAAGCCCAGATTACTCCCACCTCTGCCCTTTCCATCGTATCCATGGCTGCGAAATCAAGACCCGAATCTTTAATAGCCTGATCGCTGGCACCTACCGCGTATTGAGTAAACAGATCATATTTCTTCAGTTCCTTTTTATCAATATATTCTTCGGCATTGAAATTTTTTACTTCACATCCAAATCTTGTTTTGAACTTAGAGGCATCAAATTTTGTAATTAAACCCGCACCACTTTCACCAGCCAGAATTCTTTGCCAAAACTCATTTACTGTATTGCCCAGTGGCGTAATACATCCCAGCCCAGTGATAACAACTCTTTTCATGATTCTAATTCATATTATATTGGTGATGCAGATGCGATCAAACTTTTTCAGGCGCAAAGTTAAGGCAATCCAATGCCAAAACCATCATAGTAATTTACCGGGAAACCCTTAATCAACAGCCATCAGAAAACAGCGGAAGCTTGTGCAGGCCTGAATTTTGATTGATGACGAAAACGACACACTATATTAGTGCAAAATGATAAAATTAATATAACACGAAAAGAAGCTGAAATCCTGATAATAACCTATTAAATATTTCTCAATGGAAGACAACATTTTTGACATCCGTTTCGACTACAATGGTTTACACTACCAGGGTTGGGCAAACCCATCACCAAAAAAAAACGGTGACGGAAGTCCCGCATCCTACCACGTGGTTTTAAATGATATCTCATTCGGCAATGTTTCTTTTAACCAGGGAAAATGGATTAATAGTGAAGACCGGCCTGATGAATTAATAGCCCTGGTTGGCAAACACATTGAAAAAAATCAAAAGTAGATTAAACCCTGGTATTAATTACACTGGCCGAGTGCGTAGTAAATGATGATAAAAACTACCACGGTTCCAAGACAACCGCCACCAAGTTTTTTTGCACCATAGCCTGCAATCAGGGCTCTGAATAATTTGTTCATGTAGATTATTTATCATCGTAAGATACCATAATCATACCATTACGGACTCAACTTTTAGCGGCTGCATAAACGCTAAGTAATCGGAAAGGAAACAAAGAAAGAAGCACCTTTTGTTTTATTGTTCTCAAACCAGATCCGGCCATTGCTTGACTCAACTATCTGTTTTGAGATGCCAAGGCCAAGTCCGAATGAAGGTTCACCAGCGGTTCCCCGACGTTTAGCCTCACCCGATATATCAAAGAGTTTGTTACTCAGGCTTTCAGGTATTCCAATACCCTGGTCTTTCACAGAAACCAGCACCTGGTTATCTTTGACGGAGAGTGCAACCCTGATTTCCGTGTTCTCCGGACTGAATTTTATAGCATTGCTGATAAGATTATTAAATACACGCCATAATTTATCCCGGTCACACTTTACCATTGCCGGACTACCTGTCAGGGATATGCGCTGATTTTTTTCTTCAGATTTCAAATGAAGCATCTCGATACAATAACAAAGAAGTTCCCGGAGTTCCATCGATTCACCATACCGGTCCAGGGCAGAAGTATTAATGTGAACAAGGTCCTGGATCAGCTCAATAGAATGATTGCTTGATTTATGTATCATTTCCAGCATTCCCCGCTGCGATTCCGGGAAAGAATCTGTTTTGAGCATAATAGCGCTCAGACCCGCGATACCACCAATGGGGTTCCGGAGATCATGGGCCACAATTTTCATCATGCGGCTATTTTCTTCATGACTTTTCTCCAGTGAACTGAGAGTATTCTGCAGATGTACATTTTTGCGTTCCACCTCACGGTTAAGTTTTTCAAGTGCGGTTATATGTTTTCCCGACAAACGGTAATTTCGCCAGATAAGGAACCCAATAATCATTGAGAAGCCACCCACCGCCAATGCAACCAATAAATACTTGTTTTTCAACGCATCTTCTTTCTGAAGATTATAAAGCTGGTGCTGCGTTTTTATATGAGCAAATTCTTTCCTGATATCTGAAGAAGTAAGACCTTCCGCTTTTGCATCCATGGAATCCTTCATTACTACATAACGTGTCAGGTGCAGATTCGCAAGGCCGGCATTAGCTTCCTGCTGATGGTAGTCAGCCTGGAGATGATGCCAGCGTTTTAATAATTCTGTGTTGGGAAAACTATCAAGTCCGGCTTTCAGCGCCTTCAGTACAACAGCTGCTTCGTTGATCCTTTTTTGTTTAAGATGCAGTCCTGCCAGTTTCGCCTGGGAATATGGTACGTCTTCCAGCGCATGAGCCGGCATGCTGTTTAAACGTATACTTTCTTTCAACAGGAATTCAGCATCGGCATATTGGCCATTTTTAATAAGGTCCACCGCCTTGTTGCCGAAAATTACTCCCCTCGCCTTTTCGATATAGACAGTGTCGATTATCCGGTTGTAGTCCTTATCGTAGGTAAAGGCATGCTGTGCGTTTTGACTGACATAATTCAGTGCACTGTCAAAATAAAACAGGGCACTGTCGCTCTGGTTAATCTTGGAGTAGCACAAACCAATATTGTTGAGATATGATTGCTGGGTAGCAAATTGCATATGGGCAGTATTGCTGTTCCCCTTATCATCGCAATAAGCCGGATAAAAAAAAGCCTGTTTAAAATATTCAGCAGCATCAACATAGTTCAATTGCTGGTAGGCAACCATGCCCAGGGTTGCACTATAATTTCTGTACAAACAGCTATCGCCGGTTTGCTGAATTGCTTCCCTTGCCAGGAAATAAAAGCCAAATGCCTCGCCAAATCTCCCAAGAGCACGGAGATCATCTCCCTTATAAGCCAAAGCCGTTGAGTACCAGAACTGGTAGCCAGGATCATCTTTGAGATCATTAAGTACAACCAGCATACTATCGGTATAAAGGAGGGTTTTGGCTGCATCGCGTTTGACAAACTTATAATACCCTCTTTTACACGCATAGTTTTCATATGAACCCTGGGCTTTATTGGGTAATAAGGCATAGATCGAATCGATCGCTTTGAAATATGTCAGGCTGTCGTCAATATAAGCGTCGATTTTCCTGAAGTCGAAGTTGATAAAAGAAGAGGTGCGGGTAACCCCTTTAGTTCTGTTTGAAAAAGAATAGAAAAAACAGCCGGCGGCAACCGTGGCCAATATAACAATCAGCAACAGACGTTTTGTTCTAAGCGGTGTAGTTTGGAGAGAAGTCATTGGGTACCACGGAATTTGGATGTAACTCGTCTGTAAACGAAGGTTTCCATTAAATATTTTAGTAGAAAACGATTAGAAATCAGATTTAATTCCTGGCAGAATCGCATTAAAATAATACTAAATGTGGGGAATAACTACTACAGATTGAGCTAAATTTATTGCCTGGGTTTCAGATTTTAATCTGGCGGATTCATCTGGCATATTCACACAACCTATTAATTTAATTGTGATGCCTGTTAAGCTTAGAGTGATGCCTGAATTGCCCGGACTTTCTCCTGGATCACCGCCCATCCTAAATTTCGCTGACATTTCAGTGCGCAAGGGTCGCCGGGGCATCCAGGTATGATAGATTTTGTTTAATTCGAAAAGACCTTTTACTTTTGATCTACTGCTGGAAAATCTCCAACCCGCAGGTCAATACATTCGGGCTCAATACATCTACTTAAATTCTCATGTTTCTGGTTAAGGAAATTATCTATTGTGCCTGCATGTGCAGGAGAGACTGTACGCACAATGCATAAAAATTTCTTTCTTATAGATGACGACCCTGATGAACTGGATATTTTTTCAGAGGCATTAAGCGAAGTCAGTACTGCTTGTACCTGTGTTTGGGCTGATAGTCCGTTTAACGCATTAGAAATGCTCAAAACGCAGGTTCCTGATATCATATTCCTGGACATCAACATGCCCAGGATGGACGGCTTTGAATGTCTCAGGGAAATCAGGAAAATGGAAAGTTTATCGTCCGTTCCGGTAATCTTGTATTCAAACGGGATAAATGACGAAGCGTGTAAGAAGGCAATACGGCTGGGGGCCTCGGGCTGTGTTCGGAAAGCTGCTGATATACCTAAGCTTAGTTCAATAATCCGCCGTGTTATGAAAAAACAGGATAACCACGTTTTCCTGGAAATCTGAATCACCAGGAAAGATGGTCTGCATTATCAAATCCCTAGTCTTCCTTTCGCAATAATTCATAGAGCTGGGCAGGAAACCTTTGATACCCATCCAGGCTGGAAGGTTTCATAACAACCTGCCTCGCTCCAAGTTCCAGGCATTTAGTAACAATACTATCCAGCAGTGAACCAGAATAAACGATGACCGGGATCCTGGAAAACAGGGGATGCGAATTCATAAATCGGAGCACATCATACCCATTCTGACCCTCCATGTTGAGATCGGTAAGAATAAGATCCGGTAATCCGGATTTGTTTTCTTCCAAAATCCGGAACAATCCATTGGCATTTACTGCCATAGCAATCACTTCAAAATAATCAGAGCTATCAAAGCCTTCTTTTAAAAAATCCTGTTCATCCTCATCATTTTCAGCTATTAGAATTTTAAACTTATTCATGTTGCTTCCATTTGCGGATCCAGCCATAAACATCAATTCCTATACCTCTGAACTTATCGGATTAAATTGAATCCTTTGGTACCCAAACTGCTATAGTACCTGCGGGAACTTTGAATTCTGCCCAGCCATTTTGGTCTATCACGCTCTCTTCGCTGTCTTCATTAAGCAGGTCGATAAAAACCTTCCCTGCGAAGTGCTGACCAACTTCCATGGTTTTAAAACCGGCCTCACTGTTACTTAATAAAACTGCACAACCAGAACCGGGTTGATCATCAGAGCCCTCCCTCGTCCAGCCTATACAATTCGGATGGTCAAAATAATCCCGTTGCTGACCGTAAGCAAACCTTTTTCTTGCAGCAAGCAAACCTTCAATATGCGGCGATTTTTCAAGGAAAATTTCATGATCATTTCCGTCATTTCCTTTGTCATTATAGTGAGCACCGTACAGATCAGGAAAAAACACACAAGGATAACCTCCTTCACGAAGAAGGATCAGTGCGTAAGCAAGCGGTTTAAACCAGGTTTCTATAGGCGCTTCGAGTGACTGTAAAGGCTGGGTATCATGATTATCGATTACAGTAACTGCCAGCTGCGGTCTTTCTTTAACCAGGCTGTTGTTAAGGATAGTAGTGAGATCATAAGAACTTCCGCTATTTGATGCCGCAAAAAAATTATGATGCAGGGAAGCATCAAACAGGCTCATTCTATCATTTGTGGCATTAAGATAAGAGAGCATCAGCGGAAGTTCCCCGGGAGCCCAGTACTCTCCCACCGCAAAAAGATCAGGCTTTACAGATCTCATATAATCCAGCCATTCATTAAAAAACTGTGGTGTAATATGTTTAACCGCATCGATGCGTACTCCATCAAATGGAATTTGTTCAAGGTACCATTTGCCCCATCGTTTAAGTTCTTCTCTTACCGCCTGGTTCCTGAATTCGATGTCGCTGAACATAAGGTAATCATAATTACCTTTTTCAGTATCAATCACTTCTTCCCAGCCTTCGCCGTATTCATTCAGGATACTGAAGATCGCTATTTCACCAAGATCGTGCGCATAGTCTACTCCGGTGAAACAGGTATGGTCCCAGACAAAGTTTGAGTATTTGCCATTCCTACCTGGAAAGGTGAACCTGGTATAAGCATCAATTTCAAACGGCTCACTGATAAACTCATTCCTGTTTTCAGGATCAACTCTTCTTACCCAAACCCGTTCAATTTCATCGCCCCCACCCATATGATTTAATACAATGTCAACATAAACCTGCAGACCTTTGCTTTGAAGTGTTTCAACAGCTTCGCGGTATTGCTCTTTTGTTCCAAATTTTGTGCGGACTGACCCTTTCTGATCAAACTCGCCCAGGTCATATATGTCATAAACATTATAGCCGGAAGAAGAAGCACCTTGTTCACCTTTATAAGCAGGAGGCAGCCAAACGGAATTAAATCCAAGATCAGCCAGGTTCTGCGCATTGTCTTTTACATGATTCCATAGACTTCCATCATCCGGAAAATACCAGTGGAAATACTGGATCATTGTGCCATTAGTCATAGTGGGGAAATGTTGAATATTTCAAATGATATACAAACCCAATACCATAGCTCCGGATATTTCGGTTACACATGTACGTAAAATATTTACTGCAGCCATATTGTCTGGGTAAATGCACCGTTAACCGCAGCATCCCATGCCTCGAGCCTCACCCATTTACGACCTTGAAGATTCATTGTATGGTTGAAAACTTTATCTCCGAAAGCTTCTGTACTGTTCAGGCTTATTTTTTCTTTATAGATGTTTTCGCCGTCACCAGATACGATCATGGCAAACTCCAGGGGAAATGTCCACTTTAATCTGAACGAAATTTTTTCACTGCGACCTTCCCTTAAACGCAAAGTATCTCCTGAAAAAGCTTTGCCTATTGAAAACGAGGGTATAAGCACCTCACCGGTTGTAGAAAAAAACCGCCCGTGATTAAGCACGTCAATCACCGGGCTCCACCCCTTTGAATATGCGGGAAGCTCATTCAATTGCAGGTAATTCACGTTCATATGGGCATACATTTCATTTGCAGGTTCGATGCTAAAAATATCGGCTTCTGCAATTATCTTTTTTTGCAGACCCCAGTTGTTCATGTCATCTATCAGGTCAAGTACCCGGACACCGAGCCGGTCTAACGAAAGATCTGCTGGTATAGGTTTCCAGGCCGCGCCCATGAAATTCGGCGAATTAAAAAAAGGCTCTGAGCGGTATTTGTCGGGATAGCCGGTTGAACCTTTGGTCCGGGGATGTGCGGTCCAGGCGAGACCATTTTCAAGCTCCAGCAATTTCAGCATCTCTTCTTTATCGCTTACCCGGTACACCTTACCGTAATCGGGATGTTTCGATATAAAAGGAACATCCTTTGCACGGGACATTATCCAATACACTGGTTTTGGAAAAAACTGGAGCCAGTGCCCGCCAAAAAATTCGTTTGGTTCCTCCCCGGGAAGTAGCAAAAACCGATCATCAGAATAACGGGCGCACATGTTAAATAACTCATTCAGCTCTTTTAATCTTTGTTCGTCCGGCCCTTTCGGATGCGCGGTATAGTGAAATTCTCCCAGGTGAACAATGTCCACACCCATAGCTTTGAACACCTTTACAAAAGATGGTGTGTCAGGCACTTTTTTACCTGCCAGGATTACACTCATCACGAACTCGTTATGAAAATGACTGCTGAATTTTTTGAAATTATCCAGTTTCGGATATACATCACCGTTAGTAAACTTTTTTACTTCGCCAAACACTGCATCGCCCTGTTCTGAAGAGAGTAAACAAAAAAAGTTGAGTCGCTGCTTTGTGCCGGGCGGTGCATTGAACCAGGGAACAAATCTTTTATCGCCATAAAGATCCTGCCTTATGCCAATACCATAATTACTTAAAACATTGCGATAATTTTTTCCTGACCAGGTAAAATTGAGATTGAAAGCTTCATCAAGCGGATAAAAATACTGGTGTGGCGCAGGAAAAATAGCCAGGCTGCCCGATTTTGTTTCCCCGATAATGGTGCGGTACTTTACCCGGTGCGTCATTGCGGAGTCGCTGTCACCCACTTGTTTGCGTTCGGGCCGATCGTTTACATTCATCCAGGCGAGGCTATCCCAGGGATTCACAGCAGCAGTCAACCCCGCATCATATACGATAGCAGTGGAATCAATACCCGTCGACAAAACGGCAGCGATATTCAATAAGGCAGATCCATTGTATAGCGTAATCTCCAGGTCTCCGGAAAAATGAGCGGCTGACAGACTTCCAATCTTTATGATTGTCCTTGATCCGGCTGACCTTACGGCAATTGATCCTTTCTTAATTAAGACAGGATGAACTGTAAATGGCTTTAGTGGCACTTTGTCAAAAAAAATGTTCCAGCCATTCTGGGAAACCAGGTCCCGTTTTCCTATTGTTAATATAAATGATGGATCTACCTGTTGCGTGATGTTGATGATTTTTTTCCCACGAATAAGTTGAAGTGCATCAATCAGAGGAAATCCCTCGCGCTGATCAATTACAATTCTTGCCTGTTCCGTTTCTGATGCGGGCCAGCTCACACTAACCAGGTTTCCCTGGTTAACTACCCTGGCTTTTCCTTTCTTATTAAATCCCGAAAGATCAATGCCGGTTTGGGCGTTTGCATCAGGCCAACCACAAAAAATTAAAATAGCCGGTAACCATTTGGTTAGCCGGCTGAATAGTTGAAGGCACATATGATGATTTTATTTTTTTATTTTACAGAGAACCGGTAAACAGAATTAGTTTTATAAGTCTGACCGGGATTCAATTCAGTAGAAGGAAACGAGGGTTGATTTGGAGAGTCAGGAAAATGCTGGGTTTCAAGACAAAAAGCAGTCCTGAATTTGTCTTTTGCACCACTCTTGAATGTATTTTTTCCTGCCATAAAATTGCCGCTGTAAAACTGCAGACCTGGTTCAACAGTAAATACGTCCATTACTATGCCTGATTTTTCACCTGTGATTGTTGCTGCATGTTTCAGACCCGAGCCATGAAGCACATAGTTGTGGTCATAGCCTTTTCCGTATTTTAATTGATCATTATTTACATCGATCCTTAATCCAATGGTCGTGGGTTTGATAAAATCAAATGGAGTTCCTGCAACAGGTGCTAACTTCCCCGTTGGTATCAGTGTTGAATCTACTGGTGTATATCTGTCGGCATGTATCTGCAATACATGATTGATTATCGTTCCGCTACCCTCACCGTTTAAGTTGAAGAAAGCATGATTTGTTAAATTCACTACAGTCTTTTTATCAGTCTCCGCTTCATAATTAATGGCGAGCGCATTGTCTGATGTAATGGTATAGATGACTTTTACATTGAGGTTTCCAGGAAAACCTTCTTCACCATCTTTTGACATATACCTGAGTTCAAGCGTACTATCATTTTCCTGTTGTGCATTCCATACAACAGCCTGGAATCCTTTTTTACCACCATGAAGTGTATTAGGTGGATTGTTGACAAACATCGTGTAAGATTTGCCATCAAGGGAAAATTTTCCCTTTGCGATCCGGTTGCCATATCTGCCTATTGTCGCTCCAAAATAAGGTTCTGTTGAATTAATAAAATCATCTACGCTTCCAAACCCTGTCACTACATCAACTGTGCTGTCATTACGGCCGGGTACACGGAGGCCAACTATACGGCCGCCGTAATTAGTAATCGCCGCAGACATTCCCTTGTTATTTTTTAAAATATACAAACCTGTTTGCTGGCCATCTATTACTTTATTAAAAGCTGCTGCACCAGGAAAACCCGGAACCGCAACAGTATCCGGCTTGGATTGTGCATTAGCTGTTGTTGAGTCAGAAGAACCCACTGCCTTATCCTCCGGAGATTCGCCACAGGAAGTAACAAAAGCAGCAGCTACAAAGATCGATACGGCTAAATTTTTCATCGTTGAATTTTATTATCTGTTGAAATTATTTTTTGAATATTTATTATTCAATTTTTTTGTTCAATTTTTTTGTTCAATAAATTCAATGGCTATTTTGCCGGCATTTTTACCAGGGTCGCGTTGTAGAATTTATCATGCAAAGCTTTCAGATCAGCCGCAGGAATTTTTATCTCTTTGCGATCATAGGTCATCAATCCGTTTGTCTCTATTTCCACATCGGTAGTCTGCGTATAAACCGCAGCAGACAATCCTTTCTGAATTAATGAAGGGATAGTATTCATAAACTCACTGTATCGTTTCAGGAGTTCCTGTTTATTTTTAAAAGACTGGTATCCCCAGTTGTTTTTCTCCTGCCAGGTATGTGACTCAACAGGCAAACCCAGGCCACCAAACTCACCAAGTACAATCACTTGTTTTGCTCCATAGATAGAAGGATCAGGCATTACCGGGTCAGGATAGTTATGAAGATCCATGATATCACCAACCGGTTCAAAGTTTCCCCCACTGGCACTGTTTACGAGGCGGGATGGATCTTTTTTCTTTGTCCATTCCGTAATATCAGCTGTTTTAAACTGGCCCCAGGCCTCATTGAATGGCACCCATACAACTATGCTTGGGAAATTATGAAGATCCTGCATGATTTCTGTCCATTCGTTGCGATAGATCATCTCGGATTCTGCCGTGCGGGCTTTGTCCGTGGCCCTTCCATAGATCCCGGGACGCGACTCCCACCGGTTTCCCATATCACCGCTTGGCATATCCTGCCATACGAGCAAACCAATAGAATCGCAATAACGGTACCAGCGGGCGGGCTCAACTTTCACGTGTTTACGTATCATGTTGAAGCCCATCTCCTTTGTTTTTACAATATCAAATTTTAAAGCTTCATCAGTTGGCGCTGTATACAAACCATCGGGCCACCATCCCTGGTCAAGCGGTCCATAGTGAAACACGAACTGATCATTCAGCAACATCCGTTGAATGCCGGATGCATCAGGAGACATGCTTATCTTTCTCATCGCGAAATAACTCCCGACTTCATCTACCTTTTTTCCTTTGCGCATCACCGCAATTTTTAAATCATATAAGTTTGGTTTATCAGGTGACCACAAAGCTGCATTTGTTAAAGCAAGATCAACATCATTATCAAAAGCTACCGACTGTTCGGCTAATTTTTCAGTTCCCTTCCAGGCAGATATCAACAACAGATCTCCCGGTTGTGCACCTTCTACTTTTGCTGATACTTTCAGCGATTTTTTGTCAACATCAGGAGTCTGGATGGTGTTAACTATATAAGTTTTGGGAACCGATTCCAGCCATACTGTTTGCCAGATGCCGGTTACAGGTGTATACCAGATACTATGAGGACGATTGACTTGTTTACCCCTGGGCTGCGGACCGTTGTCAGAAGGATCCCAAACACGTACAGCTATTTTCTGGAGGCCACTTTTTGTAACTGCAGATGTTATATCAAAAGAGAAAGGATCATATCCACCCTGGTGACTACCTACTTTCCGGCCATTTACATATACATCGCATAACCAGTCAACCGCACCAAAATGAATTAATATGTTTGACTTACGATAAGCTGCAGGAACATTCACAGATCTTTCATACCAGAGCACACTATCCTGACCAACGGTTTTTCCAACACCGGAAAGTGCAGACTCAACCGCAAATGGTACAAGAATGTTTCCGCTAAAACTTGCCGGTATTGAGTCCTGCGATTTTGGAAGAATGGAATATTGCCAGCTGCCATTAAGATTTATCCAGGTGTTTCTCACCATCTGTGGCCTCGGATATTCAGGTAATGGCCTGGCAGGATCTACTTTTTCAGCCCATGGAGTGGAGATCTTATTACCGGCCATTTTCCAGTTTGTCTGTGCAGTTAATGCTGATCCGGTAAAGAGCAAAAATGCATATGCAATCGTTTTTTTCATCCGGTTTTTTTGTAATAATAAAATAAACAAATTAATTATTTTTTAAAGAAAACGGTTTTGTGTGTTTTCGCGGATTCACGGGCAGCCTCAAGGATTCTGACTACCATAATGTTATTATCAAGAGAATAAAGTGAGTAAGACGGCACTTTTATTTTACCATTCATAACATCTGCGAGGTAGCTAAAGGGATCAACATATACACCAACTTCTGAAGCTGCTATGTTAGCCAATTCTTCCCCTTTACTTTGTTTGTTTCTTTTTCTCATCATGGTATTGTTAGCAGAAATCACATAACCAGTTTGTCCATACACCTCCATATCCTTACGGCCGAATGGCCAGTTCCATGAAGCCTGGATAATACATTGGGCTTTGGGATACTGTACGATAATGGTTGTTTCGTCATCCACCTTCGGGTATATGTCTGGTTTGTATTGGGCAGTCACTGCTGTTACTGAAATTGGTTCTGCCCCCTTCATGAGGTAAGTCATGAGATTTGCTCCATAACAACCAAAATCTATCAGTGCGCCGCCGCCGTTCTGGATGGGATCGGTGAGCCACTGGAAAAACTCCTTGTTCACGCCAATCTCTTTTGGCCCCTCATGTCCATCATGAATTACCACTTTCCGGATGTCACCAACATAACTGCTGTCGTGAACAAGCTGGTAAGTTTTTTCGGTTGTCGGGTACCAGGATGTTTCATAATTAGTAAGTATCTGCACCTTGTATTTGTCGGCGAGCGCTTTCATCTGCATCGCGTGTTTCACATTGGTAGCAAGCGGTTTTTCAACCATAATATGAATACCCCTGGGAGCCGCAGCTTCCACTACTTTCATATGGTCATAAATTGATCCGAAAGCAACAACTACATCAGGCTTTACTTTGTCAAGCATCGCATTCAGATCGTTGTATACCAGGCTGCCATCAAGTTTATATCTTGTAATTTGCCGGTCGATCAGTTGTTTGTCGGGTTCGTATATCCCTACAATAACAATATCTGACTTGTCCTTACGACTAAGTATCCAGTTCACATGTGAGTGCGAGGTACCCGCTACCGCTATACGAACAGGTTTACCTGCTCCCTGCTGGCTGAAAACCGGGCCACAAAAAACGGCAGAAAAAAGAAATATGGATGTCAAACATTGTTTAAAGAGGAAAGTCATAATTTGGAATTTAAGATCAATTTGAAATACGGAATTTTGATTCAGGATCGAATGTAGGTTTTTGAATGATAAAACAAGTAAACTTGAAAACAAAAAACACTATCCGCTTAATAGAGTATGTAGTTGGATTTTCCGTTTTAGCTATCTTATTCCCTTCCTGCCAGTTTTCTCAAAAAGCTTCCCACAAAATGTTCCGGGAAGCCAGCAAGCAACAATTCGATATGATTGTAGTACCCGGGATCCAATTTGAAAATGAAAACTGGGGACGCGTCATGAAAGGAAGAATCTATTGGGCAAAATATCTATATGACAAGGGGATTGCTCTTAATATCATGTTTTCAGGTTCAGCTGTGTATTCACCTTATTACGAAGCCGAAATCATGGCGTTATATGCTGAAGCGATTGGCATTCCAAAAGAAAATATTTTTACGGAGATAAAAGCCGAACACAGCACGGAAAATATTTATTATTCCTACCGCAAGTCTTTGAAACTGGGGTTTAAGACAATAGCACTTGCCTCCGATCCTTTTCAAACAAAAATGTTGAAAAGTTTTATCCGGCGCAGGGTTGATAAGGAAGTAAAGGTTATACCTTTTGTTATTGACACCATGAAAGTTATTGAGACAACTATGACGGATCCAAAGATTGCTTTTGAGAAAGCTTTTGTTCCCGATTTCAAACCACTAAAGAAAAGAGAAAACTTCTGGCAGCGATTAAGGGGCACTATGGGTAAAAGGCTCGACAAAAATGCTTATAACTGAATTCACCTTCACCATTAACTATTCAACTCATTCATAACTCACTCATAACTCATAACTCATAACTAATCGAAAAAGCCCTCCTGGAATCAGGAAGGCCTCTAACGATTGCTTGCCATATGAAAAAACTTATTTCTTCAAAGTGTCAGCAGCTTTGCTAACAGAATCCTGTTTTGCGCCAGCAGTGCTATCAACCTTGTTGATTGTTGAATCTGCAGTGTTTTCGATAGCGGCGTTTGTAGAATCTTTTGCTTCTTCTACTGCTTTGTCAGCTGAGTCATTACATGCTGCAAATGCACCGATAGCGAGGATAAATAACAATTTTTTCATTGTACCTTGTTTAGTTTATTTAATGAATGATTTGTTATTAATACCTGTAACCGGGAAAGGTAACCCGGTCGTCAAAAAAAAATCCGGATTTTTTTTATCACAATTCCCGACTACGCCAAAGGCTTCGTCGGACGCGGCCCGACTACGCTAAGCTTTGATGGGCCCAATAAAACTGTTAAAAAAAGGCAGATTTGCCCCTTCGATGGGTTACTTCTGCCTAATTTGAGTATTAAATAAAGGTTAACGAGTGAAATTAGCACTGAACGAGAAAGCTCAGCTGGAAGGTCTTGCCAAAAATGATAAGGAAATTATTGAGTCGATTTACGCTTCCCATTACAATATGGTGCAGTCTCTGGTAGTCAATAATAGTGGCAGTTACGATGATGCAAGGGATATTTTTCAGGAAACGATGATCGTATTGTACGAAAAGGCGAGGTCGGGGAGTTTTGAACTTAATTGCCAGTTGAAAACTTATATCTATTCGGTTTCCCGGCGGCTTTGGCTAAAAAAGTTGAACCAGTCGCAAAGATATGTTTCAGATATAGGAAATATTTTTGATACAGTACCGGTTGATGAACAACTAGAGCAACATGACCAGCAGAATAACGACTTTAGTATGATGGAAAAAGCAATGTCCGGTCTTGGTGAACCATGTAAAACGCTGTTGGAGGCATTTTATATTCAGAAAAGATCGATGACGGACATAGCCGGGCAATTTGGTTATACAAATGCTGACAATGCGAAAAATCAGAAATACAAGTGCCTTGCCCGTTTGAGAAAATTATTTTTTGCGCAGTACAAGAACAAATAATCGCAATACAAAAACAAACAATACCGTGATGCAAGATCTTCAGTTACTCGAAAATGTTGAACGTTATCTCCGCAAAGAAATGACCAGCGACGAGGCGTTAGCATTTGAACAGTTGCGGAAGGATGATCCGGAAGTGGATCAGATGGTAGTGGAACATACCCTTTTCCTTGAGCAACTAAGCGTTTATGGCGAACGAAAACTCTTTAAATCAGAGTTAAATGAAATCCATAACAGGCTTTCCGGGCAGGGATTGGTACATAAAACGCCGGCACCCGGAAAAGTAGTCAGCATTTTCAAAAGATACAAACGGGTGACCGCAGTCGCCGCTTCTATAGCAGGTATCACTACCCTCCTTATAGCCGGTATGACAATGTATTATTCACGTAAGGTGAATACTGCAGAAATCGAACAGTTGAGAAGAGAATTCAAGCAGGAAGTTGCAAAACGTACCAACGAAGTATATAATAAGGTAAAAGACAGGTTTCCTACAAAAGCACCTGAAAATGCCTTACCGATATCCGGCGGTACCGGTTTCCTGATTGATGGCAAGGGTTATCTCGTAACCAATGCACACGTTGTGAAAGGTTCAAAATCTGTGATTATTCAGAACAATAAGGGTCAGCAATTCCGGGCAAGCATCGTGTATGAAAATGAATTGACAGACATCGCAATCCTTAAGGTAGAAGATAATGACTTTAAGAATAATCCCGTTGTACCATATAATATCCGTAAATCCGGTCCTGAATTAGGTGAATCCCTGTTTACACTAGGATTTCCGCGCGAAGAGATTGTATATAATGAAGGTTATATGAGCGCAAAAACCGGTTTTAACGGGGATACGCTCAGCTGCCAGATTGGGGTGGCTGCAAACCCGGGAAATTCCGGCGGTCCGGTTTTCAACAAAAATGGAGAGGTTATCGGCATTATCAACACCCGCCAGGTTCAGGCACAGGGAGTTGTCTTTGCCATCAACTCAAAAAATATTTACGCTGCCTTGCAGGAAATCCGCAAAGACAAATCCAACGACACCTCTATCCAGTCAATGAAGTTACCAACGGCTTCAGTACTTAAAGGCCTGGACAGGGTGCAGCAGATACGCAGGATCGAAGATTGCGTATTTATGGTTAAGAGTTATTGATTGTTCCAGATACTTTGCGGATATTCCCCGCTTTCTACCAATTTATTTAAACTTTCTGTTACGGCAGGAGCATCTTCCTTGTAAGTAACACCGAACCACTGGGAAGATGTTGGAATCACCCTGATTTTGCCAACACCATCATTGATAAACTTGTCTGCAACGATAGGAATAAAAAATTCTGATTTTGGTTGATTACCGCTTTCCGCGAGGAACCCGCTAAATAGTTTTTGAGAGTAGTCAAAAATGGAAGTATCAAAACACCAGAAATTCATAGAAACCTTTGAATCAACAGGTAGTTCCTTAGGCTCCTGGCCATCATCACAGGTTATCCTGCCATCCGGCTGCCTGGAAATATTTAAGCGCTCGGCTATACCTGTTAGATTTCCCTCATTATCAACCTGGCAAACGCCGCGATTAACTGTTCCGTGATCGGACAAAGTTTTTAAGAGCTCATATCCAATGATTGAATAAGTAGTAGCATTTACGTCCCCGGTAAGAAATTGATAAGCTTTTTCAAAGGCATCTCTGCCATAAAAATCATCTGCATTGATAACGGCAAATGGTTCCTTCACCTGGTCTTTTGCACAAAGTACAGCATGTGCGGTACCCCATGGTTTTGAGCGATCTGCAGGTACTTCAAAACCATCCACAAAATCACTGAGTTCCTGGTACACATAATCAATCTCAACCTTACCTTCCAGTTTTTTTTCGAAGATACCCTGGAAGTCCTGTGCAAATTCCTTTCTGATTATAAACACTACCTTCTTAAATCCTGCCCTTATTGCGTCATAAATTGAATAATCCATTATAGTTTCACCGCCCGGGCCAAACGACTGAATCTGTTTCATACTGCCATATCTCGAAGCCATACCTGCAGCAAGTATCAAAAGGGTTGGTTGCATTATTGTAATTTTAATTTTGAGGAACGAAAATATAAAAATAACTGGTCGAAAACTATGCCTGCCATATCTAATCTCACAAAATTAATCAATCGTGAAGCTATCATTAAGCAACCATTGCTGTTGTCGGTCTGCGAATCAGCCGATGTTTCAGTGGATGTATTGAGGCTTGATCTCGTTCACCCGGTAATTTCAGGCAACAAATATTTTAAATTGAAAGTTGCGATAGAAAATGCCTTAGCAACGAATATGAGCGGTATTATCAGTTTTGGTGGTGCATATTCCAACCACCTTGTTGCTCTTGCTTATTTATGTAATGCTGTGGGCCTGCGAAGCATCGGCGTTATCCGTGGGGAACAACCTGCCATGTTTTCCCCAACTTTAAATGATGCGATAGGATATGGAATGAAACCCATATTTGTCAGCCGTGAATTATATGCGGATAAGAAACAATTAAATATCCTTTTAAATCAGGAATATCCGGGTTTTAAATTAATCCCTGAAGGAGGACAATCTGATGAAGGTGTAGAAGGTGCAACCGAAATTCTTCAAGTACGCGATTCATCAGCTTATGATATAATTGCATGTGCTGTGGGTACCGGCACTATGATGGCCGGGCTGATAAAGGGAGCATCCGAAAAACAGGAACTACTTGGAATCTCAAGTTTAAAAATCGGTCCGGGGAATGATATCGAAAATTTTATCCGCTTGCATTCCGACAGACCATTCACTATTTTTTATAATTATCATTTCGGCGGATATGCGAAAAAATCATTTGAACTGATCGATTTCATGAATCAGTTATGGCAGGATCACCAGCTTCCAACTGATTTTGTATATACGGCGAAACTGATGTTTGGCATCCATGACCTGATTGAAAAAAAACATTTTAGCCCCGGAACCCGGATTCTTGCCATTCACAGCGGGGGGCTACAGGGCAACCGGTCTAAAGCTGATAAGCTGATTTTTTGACAGCCGGCTAAATCTCCGTTTTCATTTTTTATCCCCTTATGTGCATTTTTATTAGGTTTCCTGCAACAGGGGGCTTGAATCAAGTTCCTTATCTTCGCCCGGCAAAATACATCCATAATAAATTCGTTATTCGTTTCATGAACAGGTTTTGGGTCTCTGTTTTATTGTTTTTTTTACCAGCCGGGCTGATTGCCCAGGATACACTACCAAAATTTTCGGCTTCTTCCCGTGGAAATAGCCGTAACCTGATCAGCTGGATAAATGCTTACCCTGTTGTAACCCAGTTGAATATTCAACGTTCTACTGACAGCGCCAGGAATTTTAAGACGATTCTTACAGTACCTGATCCCAAGCTGCCACAAAATGGGTTTGTTGATACCAAAGCTCCTATTGGTAATGTATTTTACAGGTTGTTCATAGTCCTGGATAGTGGCAAATACGTTTTTTCCCGTTCGCAACGTGCGTATTTGGATACAAGTGCTGAGTTTGGTAACGAAAGTAAAAATAGTGCTGCTGACCGGAGAGTGATTGTTTCGGCAAACCTTAACGAAAATGAGACAGAAAAAATCAAAGAAAAACTAGAGGATAACAGGAAGGCAGAGCCGGAGAAATTTTTTGTTTTGAAGAGAAGGGATAGTGTTATTGCGGAGTATTCTCAAAAATATCTCAGGCGGTTCCGCGATTCAGTCATCTCGAGGACAAAGGATACTTTGGTATTAAACAGCATCGACACAGTAGTTATCAAGCCATTCATCCCGATACCGGTTTATAAACCATCTCAGTATGTCTTTACAGAAAAAGAGGGCAATGTAACCATCGCATTACCACAAGCACTGCAAAAGAAATATTCCATCCGGTTTTTTGAAGACGACAATTCTGCTTTATTTGAAATCAAACATGTTAAGCAGGTTTTTCTCACTCTTGATAAATCAAATTTCCATCACGCAGGATGGTTTAAGTTTGAGCTGTACGAAGACGAAAACTTGAAAGAAAAACATAGGTTCTTTATCTCTAAAGACTTTTGAAGAGAATTATGAATTATGAGTTATGAGTTATGAAAGCAAATGCATCACTTTTCACTCAAAACTCACTCATAACTCACAACTCACTCATCACTCATAACTCATAACTCAAAACTCAAAACTCAAAACTCATAACTCATGACCGTGCTTTGCTGAGGTCAATTTAGAGTGAAACACTTTTTCGAAGCTTTTTTTAAGGGTAGATTTTACTTCATTGAATGGTAACTCGTGGCCGAGTTCATTGGCAAGGGAAGTAACTTTTTTATTTTTGATACCGCAGGGAATTATATAATCAAAATACGAGAGATCGGTATTGATGTTAAAAGCAAACCCATGCATGGTTATCCATCGGCTGCATCTTACTCCCATTGCACAGATTTTGCGTTCCATGCCTGGAATACCTGGATCGAGCCAAACTCCCGTTTCCCCTTTGGACCGTTCACCGCTGAGGCCATAAACAGCCATGGTGTCGATTACAACCTCTTCCAGGTTACGCAGGTACCTGCCGATATCAGTATAGAATTTTTCGAGATCCAGGATAGGATAAACCACTAACTGGCCGGGTCCGTGAAAAGTGATGTCTCCCCCACGGTTTGCCTTATAATATTCAATGTCTTTTGCAATGCGGTCAGCTTCACTGATGAGAATATTTTCCTCGTGACCACTCTTGCCTAATGTATATACCAGGGGATGTTCAAGAAATAAAAGGTGATTTGTTGTCGCAGCTCCATCCTTTTTCGCCAGGACGTTATGGGCAAGCAGTTCTTCCTGGTAATCCCAGGCTGACTTATAACTTATCTCTCCCAGATCCTCGAAAAAAACCTGCTGTCCGCTCAAACGTCTTATTTAGACTGCAAAGTTAAGAAATTTACCGTGATGGTTAAGTGGGGCAGCTTTATCAAAGTGATACCTCAGAACGGTTATGGAACTGTGCGAATCTGGCAGTTATGCGGATGATTCTTCCCTGTAGTTAAATACCAGTGGTTCTTGCCAGCGGCAATATGCAAGTAATCCTTCCCCTTCAGTTATAATCCTGTTATCCTGGCTTTCATCTTTTCTACCAGCCGGTAGGTTGCGGGACAATATTCGATATTCTGTTTGAACACATGCATGTAGTCGACCATGCGCCTTTTTGTATGATGTGGAAATCCGGCACAATCTTTTGGACGAACTTCATATATACTGCATTTATTGTCTTCCAGGTTAAGAAACTGGCATGGCTGGATCTTATTTATCCAGTCTTTGTTCCTGTCACGATAAAGCCATTTTTTCCGGAACGCTTCTTCTGACATGGCCAGGTGAGCAGCAATCCGTTTTACATCTGAATTCGTGAAAGTCGGTGACATGGTCTTGCAACAATTTGCACAGGACAAACAATCTATTTCCTGCCATACTTCCTTATCGGCAACTATGGCCATAGAATCAAGGCCTCTTGGCGGATTTTTGTCGATCTTCGACAGGAACCGTTTCATGACGGATTTATTCTTACGCACTTTTAGCCGGAACGACCTTAGGTTGGTGGGAAGCATGAATGAAAATTGAAATTTATTTTGTTATCATGAACGGAACGAATATACATCATCAAACATAAATTTGCCCCTTGGGCATCAACAATAGTTACCCCCGTCAATATGTGGGAATCTTATAAAAAAGGCTTTAAGTTTTATCTTCAACTTGAAAAATCGCTTGCAGATCATTCTGTGGAGGCTTATCTGCGCGACCTTGATAAACTGCTTTCTTACCTGGAAACTACGGGTATGGACAAAAGCCCGTCGGATCTCGAATTTAAAGATCTGCAGGGATTCGTAAAATGGATTGCAGAACTTGGAATGACTGCCACTTCACAATCAAGGATCATTTCAGGTATCCGGTCATTTTTCAAATATTGCCTGACGGAGCAGATCATCACAAAAGATCCTTCGGTGTTGCTTGAAACACCAAAACTTAAAAGGGCATTGCCCGATGTGCTGGGTTTTGAAGAGATAGAATCGATTATTAACGCGATCGATCTGAGCAAACCAGAAGGTGGAAGAAACAAAGCTATTCTCGAAACTATGTATAGCTCCGGGCTAAGGGTTTCAGAATTGGTTAACCTGAAAATTTCCTGTCTTTACCTTGATGTGGGGTTTATCAGGGTAATTGGCAAAGGTGATAAAGAACGTCTTGTGCCGATTGGTGAATCGGCTATAAAATACATCAATATATACCGGAAAGATATTCGGGTACACATGCCTGTTAAACCCGGGCATGAAGACATATTATTCATTAACCGGCGTGGGGCTAAATTAACGAGGGTGATGATTTTCCTGATGCTAAAAGATCTTGTAAAAAAAGCCGGCATCACCAAGAACATTTCACCGCATACTTTCCGGCATTCTTTTGCAACACATCTTGTGGAAGGGGGTGCTGATCTTAGAGCCGTCCAGGAAATGCTGGGTCATGAAAGCATAACCACGACTGAAATCTATACACACCTGAACAGGGACTTCCTTAGGGACACGCTACAACGTTTTCATCCGGCCTTCGTCAAGAAGTGATGAGTGATGAGTGATGAGTGAGTGCATGAGTGATTGAGTTGTCACTCATACACTTTTAACTCCTACACTCACTCATCACTCATCACTCATAACTCATAACTATATTAACGTTTACTAACATCGTCCTGTTGCTGAAGCGTCTGCGCATTCCTGATCATCTTCAGGAATTCACTACGGTATCCTTCTTCGTCTTTACCCAGCGCATCTTTAGCTAAGGTCCAGGTATTCTGATATGAGGACTGCTGTTTGTATTCGGATTTACGAAGCAACATTCCGAATTGGGCTACCGCAGCAGCAAATCTGAAGTTTTCAGATGTTTTACTGATTGAAGAGGAGGTAAACATAACCGGGTGAGAAATTAAACTACTGACATCGCTATCAGGTTTTTTATACCGGAATTTGATGGTCATCATTTCGCCGGAATTGGTGGTGCTGCCTGTATTTTCTTTCTGGTATTTTAATTCATCAACAGATTTGATAAATGAAGATTTTACACCAACCGGTATTATCTCGTACAAAGCAGTGACAGTATGACCGCTTCCAAGTTCACCCGCATCTTTCAGATCATCATTAAAATCTTCTTTGTTTAGCATACGGTTCTCATATCCTACCAACCGGTAAGCCTGCACTTTAGCGGGATTAAATTCTATCTGTAACTTCACATCCTTAGCTATCGCAAATAAGGTGCCGCCAAATTCTTTTACCAGTACCTTTCTTGCTTCGCTCAGGTTATCAATATAAGCATGATTGCCGTTTCCTTTTCCGGCCAGCTTTTGCATTTTTGCATCCTGGTAATTTCCCATACCATAACCGAGGATCGTCAGAAACACGCCTGATTTTCTTTCTGTTTCTATCATTTCTTCGAGTGCTGCATCACTACTTGCACCAACATTAAAGTCACCATCAGAACAAAGTATAATGCGGTTATTCCCTGGTTTGATAAAATTTTCACGGGCTGTTTTGTAAGCAAGTTTTATTCCTTCACCACCAGCTGTTGATCCACCTGCACTCAGCCGGTCAATAGCATCCTTGATTTTTATTTTTTCATCTCCGGAAGTGGATGGAAGTACCAACCCGGCATTGCCGGCATAAACAACCAGTGCTACCCTATCCTTTTCCCGTAGTTGATCAACCAATAATTTTAAGGATTGCTGCACCAGCGGTAACTTATTCTGATTTTCCATTGATCCGCTAACATCAATCAGGAAAACCAGGTTGCTGGCAGGAAGGTTATCAGTGGGAATCAATTTACCCTGTAAACCAATGGAGACCAGTTGATGCTCATTATTCCAGGGACAAGCTGCTATTTCAGTATTGATTGAAAATGGATCATCCTTCACAGGTGCCTTATAGTCATACTTAAAATAATTGATCATCTCTTCAATACGCACTGCGCC
Organism: Flavitalea sp.; assembly: GCF_035489435.1. NCBI lineage: Bacteria > Pseudomonadati > Bacteroidota > Chitinophagia > Chitinophagales > Chitinophagaceae > Flavitalea > Flavitalea sp. The sequence continues at coordinate 67,249 of NZ_DATHKG010000020.1, read as the reverse complement.
GGCCGGCGGAAGTTGTCCCATATTCAGCATTCGCCGAACATTGCTGTAAGAAGCGGCGTCTACATCAATCGAAAATGTTGAAAGAGGATCCTGGCCAACTGTTTTAAAACCATTTTCTGTTATTGCATCATAACCTTCACGATCCATTGGTAGTGGAGCTTCGTGTTCGCGCTTATAATATTGATTTGACATTACCTTTTGATCAAGCTGCACACTGCGGGTCATTGACGGCGATACTTGCACACCAGCGACACTACCTAACAGATCGGTTTTTTTTACAGTGCCATAACCAGTCACAACAACTTCTTCCAGTTTGGAAGGGTCGGAAGTTAATTTGATGATTAGATTTTTATCACCGTCTTTAACCTTCTTTGTCAGGGTAATATAACCGACATAAGAAAATTCAAGCGTCTGCGACCTGCCTTCAATTGTTAAATTGAAAGCTCCATGAGCATCTGTGAGCACCTTTGTGCCTGAGCCTTTTACTGATACTGTAACACCCTTTATAGCCACACCTGTTGAAGCGTCCACGACTGTTCCGTTAAGTACAAATGTTACCGGCATTGTAAATGACATAACAATCAATATCATCATCAGGGCGCTGGCAAGAACATATTTCTTACCCGCATTTTTATTTCCCGTTAACTTCCCATCGTACAATTTTGTCTTGGGGTTCGGATAGCCTGCACTTTGCGCAGGTGTTTCAAAAAGCTTTACATGAGGTTTCATATATGTTTATTTTGAATCAGGATGCGCCTGTCTGATTTATTACATAAAAGCCAAAACAATTTTTTCCATGGTTGTTTTTGCTATTTTTATTCCTGATTGATGTTTATTAAAGACATAAATGACCCTGGGGTTGCGGATATTGATCTGGTTACCCGCTACAAAAAGGATCGCGATATTAATATCGTTGCCCTGTTATTTCAACGTTATATGGACCTGCTTTTCGGGGTTTGTCTAAAATATTTTAAAGAACCTGAGCGGGCCAAAGATGCCGTTATGCAGATCTTTGAAGAATTAGTGATCAAACTCGATAAACACGAGATAGACAACTTTAAAGGATGGCTATATACACTCGCTAAAAACCACTGCCTGATGCAGTTAAGGTCCCCGAAGACAATAAAAACCTCGGAATTTCATGCAGAAACTATGCAATCTGGCGAAGATTCGCATCTGACTGCTGTGATGGAGAAAGAAGCTGAATTTGGCAGAATGGAAAAATGCCTGGAAACACTATCAGATGAACAGCAAAAGACGGTACGGTTGTTTTACCTTGAAAACAAAAGCTACAAGGAAATCGCGGAAATAACCGGCATAGACTGGAATAAAGTCAGAAGTTTTATCCAGAACGGCAGGCGGAATCTGAAGATCTGTATGGAAAAGGCAATAATTATTGAAGATAAAAGCATCTCAAAATTTCCCGGTCAATGAAGGACAATAGCGGAAATATAAAAAAGTATAGTGCAGAGGACATCCGGCGTTATGTACAGGATGAGATGTCCCCCATGGAGATGCATGCCATTGAAAAAGCGGCGCTGGAGGATCCGTTTCTTTCCGATGCGATAGAAGGTTTTTCATCGGGGATCTCAGAACATGGCCTGGCTTCAGTGGAAAATTCAGCTATTAATCTGCAGACAGAATTTTCTGAAAGGATTAAAGGCAAAAATAAACGTAATCTCGTTCCTGTTGTTAATATGAAATGGTGGCAGGCGGCTGTGGCTGCTTCAATAATTATAACCGCAGGAGTGCTGGGATACCGTTCATACACTGATCGTGCGGAGGAATTGTTGTTGTCGGTAAACGACAAGAATAACAAAACCGAAGTTGAAGGAATTACGGTCGATTCTGTCCTACCCCAGACTTCAACCATGGAGTCAAAGAACTTGAGTTCAAAAAATTCGGACACATCCCTGGATATTGCAAAAACGGATGAAACGGATGATAACAAACCCGCAGCTAAATCCATCTTAAATAAAAGCAGCGAAAAACCCAGGGATGAAAAAGAGGAGTATCCAGCTCCTTCAAGAGAAGACAGAGCTTTAGCAGCAAACGAAAGGACTGTGAGTATAAAACAAAAAGCTAATTCAACAAATCAGAATACTGCTGCAGCACAAAAGGATGCTGAAGAACAAAAAGATGCTGCAAAACAAAAAGCTGTTGTAACGCAAAAGGCTGTTCCATCAAATGATAAAACTATTGCAATAAATGAAAAAGCCAATGCGATAGAAGACAGGGAACTTGCTCCCGCAAAACGAGAAGCAGCAATGCCATTAAAGAAAGCAGAAGAGTCAGAAGTCAAAAAAGATGTTGCAGCAAACTTACAGTCAGACACAACGAGATCTCAAACAGCTGCCCCGCTTGAGACAAAGCTTTCAGGTAAGGTGGCCGGTGTTGATTTTGATTCCCGCAAAGCCACAAACAACAACCAGTCAGCTCTAAATTATTTCAATGGGCAAATCTTTACATCAGATAACAAACCATTATCAAACGCTGTATTGAAGTTGAATAACAACGCCACCACCTATACTACAGATAATAATGGCAAATTCAGAATTGCTTCTCCCGATTCAGTAATAGAAGTAGAAGCTTCAATGGTTGGCCGCGAAACCACGCGCTTCAGGCTTCAGAAGGATGATATAGCCAATAACCTGCTCCTGCCCGATGTAGACAATACGCTTAATGAAGTGGTTGTAATCGGGTATGGCACCCAGCGAAAAAAAGATATTACCGGTTCCGTAACGGTATCCCGCCGCGAGGCAGAACCCGAAGGAGGCTGGCTTGTATGGGATAAATATCTGCAGACAAATAAAGATTCAAGCCTTGTCCTGAATGGTTCCGCGGAAACAGAGCTAAGCTTCCAGGTTACAGCTAAAAACAAGTTAACCCAGTTTCGGGTGATAAGATCGATTTCGGCTAAGCATGACCAGGAGGTTATCCGGCTTGTAAAAGAGGGCCCGAAATGGAAGCTGCGCAAAGGCAAAAAAGCGGCTGTTACAATCACTATGAGATTCTAAATTTTAGATTATCCAATCTGTTACCTTTGCAAAAAAAAGGTATTATGAAGAAAACACTAATGACTGCCGCCCTGGCTGCCATGCTGCCATTTGCTATGCTCGCGCAGGGATTGAAAACACCCGCCCCCTCACCACTCCAGACTATCAAACAGGAAGTTGGTGTTGGAACAATCGAGTTATCATATTCACGGCCCAGTGTTAAAGGCCGGAAAATATTCGGTGATCTTGAAAAATATGGTATGGTTTGGCGCACAGGTGCAAACAACGCAACCATCCTGACTTTATCTGAAGAAGTTACCATTGGTGGAACAAAACTTCCTGCCGGAAAATATGGTTTGTTGTCTATCCCCGATCCAAAAGAATGGACTTTTATCATTACGAAACAAACTGATGTTACCGGTGCTGCCGCCTATAAGCAGGACCAGGACCTGGTTCGCGTAAAAGTGAAGACAGAAAAAGCTCCGGTGAAAGTGGAAACACTTACAATGCAATTCGGCAATCTCAAAAATAACGGATGCGATCTGATGCTTATGTGGGAAGATGTTGCTTTGAAACTGCCAATTACAACTGATGTTGATGGCCGGGTTATGAGCCAGATTCAAGAAAACATGAAGACTGCTAAACCTGCTTATTTCCAGGCTGCTTTGTATTATTCAGAAAACAATAAAGACATAAACAAAGCAGTCGAGTGGATCAACAAAGCCGCGCAGGAACAACCGGAAGCTTACTGGGTTATCTATCAGCAGGCAAACATTCTTGCAAAAGCAAATAAGAAAACAGAAGCTATTGCAGCAGCAAATAAATCACTTACGCTGGCTAAGGCTGAGAAAAATGATAACTATGTTGTAATGAACGAGAAATTACTTGCGAAGTTGAAGTAATCTAAAAAAAAACACCGGGTAATTCATCCGGTGTTTTTTTTAATTTTCCATTTATGGGTGTTTTCATAACATTCAGACGATAGATCACTCATAACTCAACTCACCACTCACAACTCACAACTTATTGGGCCGTGTTCTCATCCGGAAGCAAATCAAACCTACCAGCTTTATCGTTTCCTACAACCAGGTGAATTAGATAAGAAAGGATGAATACCCCTGCTGCGCCTATCAGGTTAAGCCATAAAAAACCGATTGTACTGGCTGAATTCATAAAATTATTAATAACGTCGGGCACTATATTTCCTAACACAGGAAGTTTTGACAACAACCAGGGCCAAATCACAGACAGGATGATATACAATTCAACAACAACTGCACTTAGAAATACTGCTTTGGAACCAACTTTTTTCAGATAAAATGCTACCAGGAATATACCTAGTATAACACCATAAAAAAGTGACCCCAGCACATTTACTGCCTCAATCAGGCTGTTCCCGATGTTGTACGCAAACTGCGCAATAAAAACACAAAACACTCCCCAGAATAAGGTATATAATTTCGAGAGCCGGTACTCACGGGCAGGCGTAAGCTCAGTTTTTGAAAAACGTTTGTGAAAATCAATGATAGTACAGGAAGCCAGCGCATTTAATGCGGCAGCTATAGAACCCCAGGCGGCCAGTATAATAATCGCGATAAGTAGTCCAACCAGCCCGGCCGGAAGATAATCGACCACAAACCTCAGGAATATATAATTCGCATCATTACCATCACCTTTAATCTCATCACTGGCTATTATTTTTTTTACCTGGCTCCTGATCTGATCTGATTTTTTATTAATAGCTATCAGGTTATCGCTTGCTTTTTGTTCTTCGGGACTATTTTCCGGTAAGTCAGCAAATGTTTTAACTGCCGCCTGTTTTTGCAGCGACACAAGCTCAAACTCTTTTTTCAGAACAGTGAGAGAATCTTTATAGCTGCTTTTTTCCACCTTTGCAAGTTCCACATCATTGAAAAAAACCGGCGCACTGTTAAACTGGTAAAAAGCAAAAACCATGGTGCCCAAAATCAAGATGAGAAATTGCATGGGTACTTTTACAAGTCCGTTCATCAGCAAACCTACCCTGCTCTCTGAAACATTTTTAGCAGCGAGGTAACGACCCACCTGCGACTGATCTGTTCCAAAATAGGAGAGCGACAAAAAGAATCCTCCAATAATACCGCTGAAGATATTATAACGGTCTTTCCAGTCAAATCCATTTTCACTAACACCTGTAGTGATCACATTTAGTTTTCCCAGTCTTCCGCTAACATGAAGCGCATCCACAAATCCAACCGACTCAGGAAGCAACTTTACTACCAGCCAACCGGCAACGAACATACCCAGTATGATAATGATCATCTGGGCTTTCTGTGTATATGCCACTGCTTTTGCTCCCCCGGTAACGGTGTAGATAATTACCAGTCCCCCCATAACCATATTGGTCCAGAGAATGTCCCATCCTAATAAAGATGATAAGATGATGGAAGGTGCGGCTATACTGATACCTGTTGACAGGCTTCGTGATAACTGGAAGAGGAATGAAGTAAGCGTGCGGGTTTTCAGATCAAAACGCTGTTCCAGGAATTCGTAGGCAGTGATGATTTTCAAACGATGAAATACCGGAACGAAAGTGATACAAACCACAACCATCACCAGGGGAAGCCCAAAATAATATTGCACGAATCGCATTCCGTCAGTATAGGCCTGGCCAGGGCCGGATAAGAATGTGACTGCACTTGCCTGTGTACCCATGATACTCAGCAATACTACATACCACGGCATTGTGCGGTCACCCTGGAAATAACCTTTCAGATTTTTTTCAGTGGTACTTTTATATACCCCATAAGAGATGATCAATAGTAAGGTTAGTACCAATACTATCCAGTCTATAGTACCAAACCTGCTCATCGAAAATATTTAGTAAAAAAATAAAACAAAATAATAAGTAATACCAGCACAAGAATAACCAGCAGGTACCACTGATACCACTTTTTAAACACCGGAACTTTATCTTGCTGATCTTCCATTTACTTGTTTCTTCGCCTGAGCATCCACATGATGAATAAGCCAATCAATAAACCCAGGATGAGGCCTATCGATGCTTTTTTTATAAATTTTCCAATTATCAATCCCAGCACTATGGCCAGGAATAATGCCAGTTGACCCCTGCCCCTCGATATCTGACTCATTAAAAATCGCGCTTTTGTGATAATGCAATGATGTTGGCTAATAAACGGTATGCACCCGGAACTCCTGCCGGGAGTTCCCTGAAAAATACAAGACCGGTGTAAACAAATTTGCCTTTCCCATAATCAGTGATGATCAGGCTACCAGGGTTTTCCGCTTCACCGGGATCGGCCATTTTAAGTGGCATCTGGTAATGCGGATCGACCTGGTCGGCAAAATAGATTCCGCGTTCCTGTATCCATCCTTCAAAATCCTTATCGGTGATCTTGTTTGGATAATTCAGTACAGCATGATCAGACATCGCAAATTTTACTTTTGCTGTCTGATCGGTAACCCGGTTCCTTGAAATATTAAAAGGATAAGGACCAATCTTTGCAGCGATCGGCCCGGCAAAACTATTGGTATTATATTGAACAATGAGGTTGCCGCCCTGTTTTACATATTCCATCAGTTCATAGTTACGGTCCGACAGGTATCCATGCACGTTATAAGCTCTAACCCCGGTAATAACTGCATCAAACTGTTTTAACACCGCGATACTGATATCTCTTTCTTTAAGGGTTACAACATCATATCCCATTTGCGTGAGTGCAATTGGAACCTTATCACCTGCACCTTCGATATATCCGATTCGTTTACCTACCGTTTTCAGGTCTATGTTTAATGCCTTTGCATTATCCTGGTAATAATAATAAATGTCCGGAATATGATCATAGTGAATCCCTGTAAGGCTCAGATAAGGAGAAAAAACTTCTTTACCTTTCTTAAGTTCTGTGAAAACCTGTGCATGATCCTGTTCCAGTTCACCCATCATTGAATTGTCAACTTTAAAGCTATATTCTTTCCAAAGACCTTTGGATAAATTGAAGGCAGAATCTTTCTGAACAGTATTGCTCAGTTTCATCCGGTTTGAAACAGAAGCCTGGTAATTATCAAACCTGCGGTTTGCATTTATACGGACCTCGAGATCAGCAGCTTCTTTTTTATCTTTTCTGAAAACCAGTACACTTGGTTCAGTTGACAAGGTTGCCGCTGGTACAATATTTACCGGCTGATAAATTTCACCTTTTACCGGGTCTGTATAACGATACCTTACAGGTTTGTTGAATGCGAAGACCGTGCCTTCGATCAGCATGTTAAACTTAACCTGCATGGAAGGCGGATTCTCCGGAACACCTATTTTTAATTGATCGTTCACCGTAAATGCTCCTTCACTCATCTTCTGTTCGAGCCAGTATGGTTGCGAAAGTGTCCTCGTGGTTGAAACAGGTACCGTAGTGGCAATTGAAACGTTTGCGTTTTTATCCAGCGGCTTATTAAGGACTGAATTTGTACTGTCTACCAATACGGAAACAACAGTTGCTTTTGCCCCTGTCCTGTTATTGATAGAAACCTGGATGCGAATGCTGTCACCCTGTACCGCAAAAGGGGTAGTCGTTGAGGCTTCCAGCCAAATGCCGCTACAGGCTTCAATCAAGGTCTTAACCTCCGACAACTTTTGCGCTTTCCAATATGGATCCGAAAGTGCATCAAGCATTTTATACAAAGACACCAGGCCCGGTACCGATAGTGAAGGATCAGATAAAGAAAATTGCTGTATAAGCCCATCTATAAAAGCACTGATATCTTCACTGCCACTCACTCTCTTCCAGCTTACATCAACACCATCAAAAAGATCTGTTTTCGCCGGGTCTCCTGCGGTATGCGTGAAATTTTCCAACTGAACGCCACGTGATCCTGCAACCCCAAAGCCCTGGCTTTTGTGCTGGCTCCTGCTGATAGCAGCTATCTCACCATAACTTTTTCCAAGCAAAGCATTATATGCTCCTACATCAAGGCTCACCGTTTTACCACTACTATCTCTTCCCATGAATGAATTCCAGAGAATCCGTTTTACCTTCCAGGGCTTAACGCCATATTTAAATTGTTCAGGGAAACGATTTGGATCGGCTGCAGCCTTGAAGGCTTCTTCGGCGATGACAGCAGAGCCGGAATGATGACCATGACCTGCACGGCTGTCGGGTGGAAAACGGGTAACCATCACATCGGGTTGAAACCTTCTTATTACCCAGACTGCATCACTTAAAATCTTTTCTTTATCCCAGATCCTCAAGGCTTCTTCGGTTGTTTTACTAAATCCAAAATCATAGGCCCTGGAGAAAAACTGCTCGGCGCCATCAATCCGCCTGGCGGCCAGCAATTCCTGTGTACGTATCAAACCAAGATCAATGCCCTGTTCATCTCCAATCAGGTTCTGTCCACCGTCTCCCCTTGTTAAAGAAAGATATCCTGTTCTGTATAATCTTTCTTTTGACATATAAGCCAGCAAACGGGTATTCTCATCATCAGGATGGGCGGCCACATACAAAATGGAACCGAGCACCTTTAATTTTTTCAGTTGCAGATATATATCGGCTGAAGTGTAAACAGGCGGAGCTTGTGAAAAAAGTATAATGTGAAATGAAAAGGTTAAAAGAATGAGTGTACACTTTTTTATCATATCGCGGTTTTGATTTTGCGCTCCGTTCGGATCCTGCTTAAAGGCAAGAGCATCGAACGAAGATATAAGTGTGAAATATAAACAATAGTTAAATAATGACCTACACCAGTAAAATTAATATGACAGGCACAGGGCCTGTCATAGTTTATTGACTTTATTAAGATGGTATCACTGACCCACCATAAATACTGCATTACAAAATAACAACTTACCATTTTCCCAGAAACTTCTGAACAATGGATTATCAGACAGGAATACAACCGTTCCCCTGCCCATTTCCTGAACACCCAGCAGCGTTCCGTCTTTGAGTTTGTCTTTGAGTTTTGTACCTACAAACCCGGCCACCTGGCCGTCTTTCTTCAATATGCCCACGTTCCACCCACCTTCCTTCAGGAATTCATAGATATTATTATCCTGTTTCAACGTATAATAATAATCAGGATACCCAAATGCAAGGGGATGAGAATTATCAAGTTCAAGTTTGTAAATAGATCCGGGGGTATAATTCAACATTTCTTCTCGTTCGCGGTTCTCATACCTGCGAATTGTTGCATAATCTTCTTTTTTATCTTCTTTCTTGTCTGCCTTTTTTTCTTCGTCTGATTCCTTTAGTTTGAAACCCCAATCTGCTTTTGCCATTTGGGCAACGGCATTTTCAATCGCTACAATTCTTCCCCCTCCGATTACCCACTGTTTCAATTGTTCATTTTGAACCTTGTCTGACAACAAACGGTAATTACCATCAGGCATAATCAATACTTCATATTCCTTCAGATTAGTACGTGGCAGATCGTTTGCATTGATGAGGTCAACAGGATAGTCGAGTTGTTGTTCAAAAAAATGCCAGATTTCGCCGGCGCCAAGCGATGAAATTCCTTCACCGGTAACCAATGCAACTCTTGGTGCTTTGATATAATGTACGCGGCCTGAACCAAAATCAAATCCTTTTTCAACAAAGGTTGAACTTACCCCGACCACATCCACTCCGGTTGTGCGTGCAGCTTCATCAACAATCGATCTGAGGTTGGCCCCGATCGATTGATTGCTTGTTTTTGTTATGATCAGTGTGCCCTTTAAATAATCGCTGCCCATAGTAGTAAAATCCTGTTCAGCATATCTTACTTTCACTTTTTTATTGAGCAGGGCAGCCAGGAATTTTGCACTGCTGAGCCCGTTCCATTTTGCAACATAACCCGCTTCACCTGCACCGGTCACACCACCGGACTTTGTTTTCTCGTTTTTATTTACCGCTGTAACATAATTGGAAAGCCCATATGCCTTCAGTCCATACACATAAGGTATTGACCAGGCAGTGATATCATAGGTTATGGAATCAGAAAGTTTTGAACTTCGCTCAAACAATACTTTAACAAGGTTGCCATTTGGCTGATTGGAATTGATCACAATATCATTTGCCTCAGCTTTAACCGTTTCAGATTTGCCGGAAAAATAATTTACACCGGTAATGTTGCCTGCGTTTGAATAGTTCCAATCTATTTTATTTTTATCGAGCAGCGTTTGCAGCCTGGTGATCTTATCACCCGGTTCGGATTTTATCAGGTAAGCTTTGAATTCAGAACTGTTGCCCGATTTTGCCTTGTCATAATATTTTTTGAACTCCTGTACCAGCTTACCGGCATTTTGTGAACTGACTTCAATGGTTGAAATACCGGTTGTATAATGATGGTATAAGCGATCATAAAGAGTAAGTGTATCATCAGAGTCGGTAAGTACAGAGGCGCCTCCTCTTGGCCCACCACCCTGTTCGAAAGTCATACCTATTGCGCCTTTGTAAATAGGATAAGTATCGCCATAACTTGGATAGAAAAGATCAAATCTTTCCTTGGTGAAAAATAACCAACCGTTCTGGTCAAAATATTTTGCATTGTTTTTCCCGATGATAGTCTGGAACTCGCGTTGCCAGTTTGTTATCACCTCATGATAAGGCTCCGCACCAGGTGCAAAATAATATGGCGAATTCACGCTTTGCTCATGATAGTCAACATGGATCTGGGGTAACCATTGGTTGTACTTTGCCAGGCGCTGCTGGCTCTCAATCTGCACCTGCCAGGCCCAGTCGCGGTTAAGATCAAAATTGTAATGATTTGATCTGCCTCCCGGCCATGGTTCTATATGCTCACGGGACTGAGTTCTTGGATTTGGGTTTTTGCCTACCACAGAATTGAACCAGTTCACATAACGATCCCGTCCATCAGGATTGATACATGGGTCAATAATGATGACTACATTTTTTAGCCATTCCTTTGTTTTTGTGTTAGCCGGATTGGCAAGTTCATAAATCATCATCATCGCTGATTCGGAAGAAGATGTTTCATTTCCATGTACATTATAACTGAGCCAGACAATTGCAGGCGCATTTTCGTCACCGGCCTGTTTATCTTCTGCCTGTCCGGCAAGCCGGAGATTATTGACACGAATACTTTCAAGTTTGGCAAAGTTTTCAGGCGATGCTACATAAGCCAATAATAATGGTCTTCTTTCATTGGTTTGACCATATTGCTCCAGTTTCATCTGGGAAGGCGTATTCGCCACCACGTGTTTGAAATAATTGACAACATTAAAGTGAGGAGTGTATCTGGAGCCGAGCTTATAGCCGAGGAACTGTTCCGGCGATTGAAGCTGGCCAAAAGAATTGGCCCCTGTCAGCACGATCAGGCAAGCCAATAAGATATTTCTCATAATGCAGTTTGATATTTAATTGTAGATGTGCAAATGTGCGAATGTATGACCAGACTAACAAATAACGAATCGTTCAGGTATCACCGGTTTAAAATTTCATAATTTGCAGCCTGATAATAATATAGATGCAAAATAAATATATCTCCGCCCTGGTTTTGGCTTCTCTGGTATTTGCCTGCAAAAGCCCAAAACCAGCGGTATCCATTCCACCCTTAATACCCGTCAACGCCTTCAAATACGATATTCAGAAGAAACAGGTGGTTGACAGTGGTGCGGTGGTTTCCGCGCATCCGTTGGCAAGCCAGGTAGGGATCAATATCCTGAAGCAGGGAGGAAATGCAGTAGACGCTGCCATTGCCACCCAGCTTGCTTTAGCCGTGGTTTATCCGGGAGCCGGAAATATAGGCGGAGGGGGATTCCTGCTTGCCCATCTTAAGGGCGGAAAAACGCTCGCCATTGATTTCAGGGAAAAGGCGCCCGGTGCGGCATCCAAAGACATGTATCTTGATAAAGATGGAAATGCTGATGTCAGCAAAAGCCAGAATGGTCATCTTGCATCAGGAGTTCCGGGTTCAGTTGCAGGGGCATTTAAGGCGCATAAATATGCAAAACTTCCTTTCAAGGTTTTGATTCAACCGGCTATTGAGCTGGCAGAAAAGGGATTTGTTATTACAGCTGCCGAGGCCAGGGGACTGAACGCTTCCCAGGATGAATTTAATAAATACAATACGGTGATCCCGGTTTTTGTAAACGCGATGAAATGGAAAGCCGGCGATACACTAATCCAGAAAGATCTCGCAAAAACATTGACCCGCATTCGTGACAAAGGCAAAAAAGGCTTCTATGAGGGCGAAACCGCAAAACTGATAGTGGAAGAAATGTCCAGGTCGAACGGGATCATCTCTTATGGGGATCTAAAAAATTATGAAGCAAAGGAAAGAGAAGCAGTTTCGTTTGATTATAAAGGTTATGAAATCATCACTATGCCTTTGCCCAGCAGTGGTGGCGTATTGCTTCCCCAGATGATGAAAATGATAGCTGATCAGCCTATAGCGAAATATGGATTTCTCAGCTGGCAGGCAATCCAGCTTATGACTGAAGTGGAAAGACGAGCATATGCAGACAGGGCACAATTTCTTGGTGATGTTGATTATTTTAAAGTACCGGTTAAGACATTGATAAGTGATGGATATGCCAAAGCCAGGATGAAGGATTATGAACCTGGCAAAGCAGGCACCAGCAGGAATATCGGACCTGGCACCATTCCCGAAAGCGAAGAAACTACGCATTTTTCGGTTTACGATCGTGAAGGAAACGCGGTTTCAGTGACTACCACGCTTAATGGCGGTTATGGAAGTCATACAGTTGTAGGTGGTGCCGGTTTTCTTTTAAATAACGAGATGGATGATTTTAGTGTTAAACCCGGCGTGGCCAATATGTATGGTGCTTTGGGCACTGCTGCAAACGCCATTGCACCCGGTAAAAGAATGTTGAGTTCGATGACGCCAACCATTGTGCTAAAAAACAAGAAGCCTTATATAGTGGTAGGAACTCCGGGCGGAACAACGATAACCACTTCAGTATTTCAATCGCTGGTGAATATCCTTGAATTTAAAATGAGTGCCGAAGATGCGGTAAACAAACCCAAATTTCACCACCAATGGATGCCCGATGAGATATATGTTGAATCAAACATTTCTAAAGAAACCCTGGACAAGTTAACTGCCATGGGATACAAGATCACCCAACGTGGTGCCATCGGGAGAACTGAGTTGATTTTGATTTCGGACAATGGAAAGATCGAAGCAATTGCCGACAGAAGAGGCGATGATGATGCAGCGGGATATTAACCCGGTTGATTCACTTATCTTTACAGGTTCCGACCCGCAATGGGACTAAATAACAACATTAAATTTGAGGAATGAATACAGAGATTGAGCATGACGATGCCGTGGACGACAGCCCGGAGGAATTATTATATGAAAGAATGAACCTGATCGTAGACCGGGGGCAGGAACCTATGCGCATTGATAAATTTCTTGTTGCAAGGATCGAAGGGGCTACCCGGAACAAAGTGCAGCAGTCGATTGAGAACGGGATGGTGTTGATTGATGGCAAACCTATTTCACCAAATTATAAAATCAAGCCGGGACAGGAAATCATAGTTTATTCCAATAAAGAGGTCAGGGGTGAAGAAATTATTCCTGAAAAAATGCCTTTGAATATCGTCTTCGAAGATGCAGATATTTTAATAATCAATAAGCCGGTGGGCCTCGTGGTTCATCCGGCCAGTGGTAATCCCAGTGGAACACTGATCAATGGTATCGCATATTATCTGCTTCAACAGAACAGTGCACTCAGTGAAGAGAATTTGCCCAGGTTTGGTATGGTTCACCGGATTGACAAAAATACAAGTGGATTGATGGTCCTTGGAAAAACGGAAAAGGCGGTCGCTAGTCTTTCGAAACAATTTTTTGATCACACCGTACATCGCCAATACCGGGCATTGGTCTGGGGTGATGTGGAACAGGACAGCGGCACTGTAGTAGCGCATATCGGCAGGCACAAAAGGTTCAGAAAAATCTTTGACGCATATCCCGATGGCGAAGTCGGAAAAGATGCGACTACTCATTACAAGGTATTGGAGCGATTTGGTTATGTGACACTGATCCAATGCGAACTGGAGACCGGTCGTACCCACCAGATCAGGGTGCATATGCAACATATCAGACATCCACTTTTTAACGATGAATTATATGGTGGAGACCGGATTGTAAAAGGAACTGTCTTTAATAAATATAAGCAGTTTGTAGATAACTGTTTTGCGATATGTCCGCGTCATGCACTGCATGCAAAAACATTGGGTTTTATTCATCCAACTACCAGGGAGAACGTTGTTTTCAATAGCGAATTACCGGAAGACATGACGAAGCTGATTGAGAAGTGGAGAGGTTATACGAAAGCCAAGGACCTGGTTTGAGAGAGTTATGAATTATGAGTTATGAGTTATGAGTGGAGTGATGAGTGATCTTATTTCAAAGATTTCCTTCGAAATCAGCTTGTAAAATCAAATGTAAATCATCTTGTAAAATCAAAGAGCGTGGCCGTAAAAAAGCAGCGCTCTCTTTTTTTCAGGACTACGTTCCAGTTACCGCGATAATGTAAAACTTTTGGTACCAGTAAGTCACCAAATTGACCGAGTTCTACCTGCAGGTCTACATCGAAATCATAAACACCTGCGCGGTAACTGAGGTTATAATTCCGGGCGACTATCTCCCATGATGAGATGCGGAACCAGGTGGTCATCTCATTGATAACAATCTGATCTTTTTCATTTGCTTTAAGGTCTTTCCTGGGAATAACGGTGAACACATAACACATCTCATTATTCCTGGGTTGCATGTCTATGATAAAATCATAACGGTTAGCTGCATCTCCTTCAAAGATGGCAATCTTATCGCCGATAAAAGGTATGCCTGGTATTTTTTTACCGGGATTGAAGAAAAGCATTTTAAGCTGCTCCTTGTGTTTTTGAATACCTGATTTGCCTTTTTTTGATATCGTGGCGTTGCCGACAATATTGTTTTCACCGCAGATTGTATCGCTGGTAAAAAACAAACCCGCATACATTTCAGCGGTATAATAATTCCATTCTTTTTTCTTCGTGTATATGTCTCCGGTAGTTGATTCTTCCAGGGTTTCCATCCATCGGCACCCTTCTTTAACCTGTTGCCGGGTGCGACTGTTGACGGTGGCAATTGTTTTGGAATTTTTGCCCATCATCCGGATATCATTTAAAGCCGTATACCCAAGAATATGGAGGTTTTTGAAGGCCTTGTAAAAACTGCTGTCTTCCTGTACACGTTCAATAAACTTTGCAACATTAAGATTGCTGCGGACTATAACTTCTTTAAGGGTAACGGCTTTATCGTCGAACACCACAGAGGAGTCCTGTCCATTTGCAGAAATACAAAAAAGTTGAAGAACCAATAAGGTACCTGATAATCCAAATGACATACGTAATAATCCAAAAGTTATGCGGAGGATTGAAAGAATTTGTTGTTTACAACCTATGAGATAAGCATCAGCGAAAAAAACAATTATGCGCGAAAAGGTATCAGCTGCTGCATCAGTAAAAAAACCAGTGATGCCTGAAAATATGTTACCTGTTGCCTCAGAATAGATAACTGTGATACGTGAGATTGCGTCATCTGCGCCATCAATATTTTGAAATATAGCTTGTAGTTCTGAAACTTTTGCACCCATTGTGAAGGGCATAAACGCTAAGGTTTATAGACCATACGGTAATCCACTTTCACTTTACCTTTTGTTATGTCGTCCAGTTTACCCTTCAGCAATTTGCGTTTAAGAGGCTTCAGGTAATCAATGAAGAGTTTACCTTCAGTATGATCATATTCGTGCTGGATAATCCGGCCGGTGATGCCATCAAAGGTTTTTGTTTGCGGCTCGAAATTTTCATCGAGGTATTCGAGTGTTACGGTTTTGCTGCGGAAAACATCTTCACGAATCTTTGGAATGCTGAGACAACCTTCATTGTAGGCCCAGTCATCACCACCGAATTCAACGATATGGGCATTGATAAAAACCTGTTTTGTTCCGGGTTCGTCCGGGTACCGGCCCTTGTCTTCATCGTCCTGGTTTTCGAAGATCTGGGCACTGTCAATCACAAATAACCGTATATCCTTGTTTATCTGCGGGGCAGCCAGCCCTACCCCATTGCTGGCATACATGGTTTCCCACATGTCTTCCAGGAGCTTAGCCAGGCCGGGATAGTCAGGATTGATATCTTTTGCCACTGTCCTGAGAATGGGCGATCCATACGCTACTATAGGTAAAATCATATGCGGAATTCCGGTTTAAGAACCGCAAAAATACTGCATCGCAAGGAGAATTCAGCGTTGGTTACCTGCATTCTTCTGACGGACTTTTGCCCATGAATTTTTACGTTTTATGTTTCGTTTTCGGCCAATTTGGACGGCAATGATACACATGCATATCCGCATCCTGAAAAAATACAAAAGAGATGTAAAAATAATTTTCAAACTCGTACCTAATTAGGTACATTTGTAATCTGGAACGAATGCCAACAATTGATTTTTTTGAAGGCATTAAGATAAATATCTATAGTATCGATCATGTTCCCCCACATATACACGCGGTGTATAGTGAATTTGAAGCCTTACTGGTAATAAAGACAAGAGAAATCTATGCAGGTAGTTTGCCGGTAAAACAACTAAGGAAAGCTATTGAATGGCTGAAAGAAAATGAAGATGCAGCCCTATATACATTTTACGCTTTGAACCCAGGTTTGAAAAAATGAGAAAGATTGCCAAAATACCACGGATATTACAAATCAATTCAATTGAGGGATTGACAATTTCTGTTGTGTTTAACAATGGCGAATCAAGGTTAATTGATTTTAGAAAGAGTTTTGCGGCTATGTTGCAGGATAAATCATCCCCTGTATCTAAATTGCTGAAATCTTCCGTTTTCAATAAAGTGAAACTGAACAACCATACGCTTTCGTGGGATAATATTGAGCAGGGCATTCAGTTTAAGGATAAGCAAATAAAAGTGCCCTTTGAAATCGGTGCGGATACCTTGTATAAAGCCAGTATTCCTGTCGAACAAATAAAGCTGTCCCCTGATACGCTCGGCGCTAAAATAAAAGCAGCCAGGGAAAAAGAAGGTATGACTCAATTGGAATTAGCGACCCGCAGCGGAACATCCCGCAGCTATATTTCCCGTATTGAAAACGATGAAGCCGGTATTGAATTACACACGCTGGAAAAAATTGTTGCGTATGGTCTGCGCAAGAAACTGGAGATAAAAATAAAATCTTAACCCATCGGATCTGATAACCTTTTTTCTGCAAATATTCCTGCAGCACTATCGATAGCTGCAATTTCATCGACCAGCGCTTTGTTCCGGCGCTGCATTTTTCATTCCCATATCTATCATTGCCTGGGAAGCCATTTTGGATGTGTAACGTTCATCAACGGTTTCTACGGGGATGGTTGGAAATTTCATTTTCAATCTAACAATCACTTCTCTCACTAGAGACCTTCAATATACAAAAGTCTTATCGTCCCACAAGGGACAGTTTGTTGGCAAGCCCTGTTGATATTTAATTCGTAACATAGACAGGCCTGGAAATGGCAGGGTAATAGCGTTATATAAAAGGGGTGACCACACACAGTAAGTTAAAAATCGAAGGTCAAGCATATGACGATTTTAAACTTATAATACTTTTAGATCAAGACGCAACTCGCCGGGAACTTTTAAAATACCCCGTAACACATAATATTCGCCGGGAAGAAGAGGCCCATAAATCGAATCGGGATGGTGTGATATTATCCAGTAATAAATGTCATTTTTACCCTGTTTATAATATATCGTATCTTTTTCGTTGAAACATTCTTTCGTTGGCCGCTGAGCAGCCACTATGAAGTCTCGATTATAATCGAAAGCTAGGATCTTACATGGGACACTTCTATCATCGATACCTCGATACAGGATCTTTCCGTCTGCACTCTCTCGAATAAACTCCCATCCTCCGCTCAGGCCTTCTGAATAGTCACTGCTAGCACCACAGGAGCACAATATCCATAATAGGAAGTGCAATTTTTTAAAATTTGTCATTTTCATTTTTGGGGAAAAATTCTTCTATTTATTTCACCTTGCCCATAAAAAAAGATTCTGTAAGAGGCGCCACGCCCTGCAACTTCACCTCCAACAAATTGTATTAAAGTTTCGAAAGATTTTTTCAACAGAGTTCCATCTATCCATGGTGTAGTCATACTGATCGCTGTAGCCTATAGGCGAAACTACCGTGTTGTTGTCCACACACCAGGTGTTTCTGAGTATGAGATAAACCCATATAGGGGTTGGATCAGAAATCAACGATATATATTTTCTCGTAGTCAAGATTTCATTTTGACACTTTTTCGGCGCAATGTTACGGCTAATCCCGTCAGTAGCACTGCACTTACTCCAAAATACCAGTTTGTTTTAGACGGGATTTTATGCCCGCTTGCATGAGCCGCCAACCAAAAAAATAAACTCAAGCATAACAAAAGAATTACCAGGATCTTTGCCACTCTAACTATGATGTATAACATAAGATTAATCAGTTTTAACTTTACCTTTAAAACCCTGTCTTATTAAACCAGTCAAAAAGTGATTTAGTTGACTGCTTGACATACCGGCAACATTAAGATGCTCACCCGAACGCAAATTAGTTTTCTTTCCTTTCAACACATCTATGACAATCATTGCAGAGCGGGTCAGACTAGCTGCAATAGTGGTTGAACCATATAGATCGTTGGTAAACTTTTTGGCCTTCCTCTGCTTCCCCTTTAAACTGCAATAAGAATTTACACCTGGTTGCTAAGACTTAATATTGATCTGTTAGACTTATGTACAACGATTTTGTCTTCAACAAACGAAACTAAAATTCTTTAGCCTCCTTTTTTCTGAAGATATTCCTGGAGCATAATCGTGGCAGCAATTTCATCCACCAGCGCTTTGTTCCTGCGCTGCATTTTTTTCATGCCCATATCTATCATGGCCTGGGAAGCCATTTTGGATGTGTAACGTTCATCAACAGTTTCTACGGGGATAGTTGGAAATTTCTTTTTCAATCTAACAATCACTTCTCTCACCAAAGGAGTTGCATGGGTATCCGAATCATCCCAGTTCCTGGGATCACCGATAATGATAAGTTCAACCGGTTCTTTTGAAAAATAGTCTTTGAGAAAATTAATGATTCTCGGTGATTCGATCGTAGTGAGTCCTGTGGCAATGATCTGGAAAGGATCAGTGACAGCAAGGCCGGTTCGTTTTAGTCCATAATCAATCGCAATAATTCTTGCCATGCCGTGAAGATAAAGGCTAAGCCTGATTCAATACAAGATCAAGGATAACAAATACGGCAAATACCACGCTGGCTATTCCATTGGCAGTCATAAATGCGAGGTTTACTTTGCGGAGATCTTCCGGCTTAACAATAGAGTGTTGGTAAACGAGCATAGATATAAAAACTGCTACCCCAAGCCAGTACCAGGTACCGAAGCCTGCATAAATCCCTGCGAAAACAACTGTTATGATACTCAGCAAATGAAGCAATTCAGAAATCCGCAGCCCTCGTTTTTTTCCAAAATAGGCGGGAATAGAATAGAGTTGTTGTGACCGGTCAAAATCCACATCCTGCAATGCGTAGATGATATCAAATCCACTGACCCAGAAAAGCACTGTTAATGAAAAAAGTACTGGTAATAGGCTGAATTCGCCCGTTACCGCGAGATAAGCACCAATCGGCGCAAGCGAAAGGCCAAGTCCAAGTACGAGGTGACAAAGCGGTGTGAACCTTTTTGTATAACTATAAAAAAGGATTACAAATAATGCTATGGGCGATAAGAAAAAACAGATTTTATTAATAAACCAGGTGCAGATCACGAAAGCAATACAATTAAAAATCACAAACCGGAGGGCTGAACTATGTGAAATGATACCGGCAGGGATTTCCCTGATAGCGGTACGTGGATTAAGTGCATCAAAATGTGCATCGAGATATCGGTTAAAAGCCATAGCTGCAGAACGGGCGAAAACCATACAGGCAATTACCAATACCAGTTTGACAATTATATAGCTGGCAGACAGGCTATCTGATCCGGATACCAACCCCGGGAAACCGGTGACCGGATCGGCTGTTCCAGAATGAAAAGGATAATAACGTAAAGCAAGTACAAACCCGATCATTGCAAATGGCATTGCAAAAATGGTATGTGAGAATTTTACGAGACTCAGATAATTTTTTACTGTTTGCATAATATTGTTTGCATAATCTTATGTTCTTACTACCCTTCCGAAACCAATGGTATACTTAACCGGCTCCTCACCAACTCCCACAAAACAATCCCTGCGGCAACCGAGATATTTAATGAATGTTTCATTCCAAGCTGTGGAATCTCCAGGCAACCATGGCAGAGTACCAGTACCTCATCAGCCACCCCGGTTACCTCGTTACCGAATACAACAGCCAGTTTCTGATCACCGCCGGGACTGAACGAATGAAGCGGCACACTCTGATGCGCCTGCTCTATCGCATATACAAGATAACCAAGCGATTTCAGCTGCGTTACTGCCTCAACGGTTTCTGCAAAATAATCCCATTTTACCGTTTCGGTGGCCCCCAAAGCTGTTTTCTGGATATCCCGGTGAGGCGGTTGAGGTGTGTATCCGCACAAATACATGCGTTCGATCAGGAATGCATCTGCTGTTCTGAACACACTGCCCACATTGTGCATGCTGCGGATATTATCCATTACAACTACGATTGGAATTTTATCTGAATCCTTAAACTGGCTCACCGATTTGCGGTTCAGCTCGTCCATAGTCAGTTTACGCATCGCGCAAAGGTAAACCCTAAAAAACCTTTCAGGAAACCAATATTTTTATACCGTTTTTCAGACGTTTAAACCTTGCTTCCATCAAGGCTCTGGCAGATAAATTGTCCGGCAAAAGGTTTATATTTGGTTATGGAAAAGACATCAAATGACCATTTGTGTAAAAAACCCAATAGGCGGATGCGCAGGGGCTGGGCGCTGTACTTTGCTTTTGAGTTGTTAACTATGCTTGTGTTCGCTATAATAGGGGTTATCAGAAGTTTTATATAAAAGGCTATTTTTTACGCCGCCAACCAATACTGCTTCCAAATACCTATTGATTATCTCCTGGTTTAACCGGTGATTATCTCTTGGTTTAACCCGTTTTTTATACTCCATTTCACCGATTTTTCCTCCACTAACATACTATGCACATCCCTTAGATTTAGGCTTTCCGGACCTGATTTCATTTTATATTTGCCCCTATGGCTAAGACGAGTGCAGACACCCCCCTTATGCAGCAGCACCGGGCAATTAAGCAGAAATACCCGGATGCAATCCTGTTGTTCAGGGTAGGTGATTTTTACGAAACATTTGGTGAGGATGCCATCCTTGCTTCCCAGATCCTTGGAATCACTTTGACTAAAAGGAACAATGGTTCGCCTTCATCCAGTGAATTGGCGGGATTTCCGCATCATGCCCTTGACACCTACCTGCATAAACTGGTAAAAGCCGGTTACCGGGTCGCCATTTGTGACCAGCTGGAAGATCCAAAACTGGCAAAAGGGATAGTAAAAAGAGGGGTTACCGAATTAGTGACTCCGGGCGTTGCCACCAATGATAAACTGCTTGACCATACCAGCAATAACTTCCTGGCCAGTATTCATTTTGAAGATGACCATCTCGGCATCGCTTTCCTTGATATCTCAACGGGAGAATTTTTTGTTGCCGAAGGAAACCAGGAATATGCGGACAAACTGCTCCAGACCCTGAAACCTGCTGAAGTCATTTTTCAACGCAGCTACCAGAAACATTTCAAAGAAACTTTCGGAACCCGTTTTTATACCTATACGCTGGAAAGCTGGATTTTCGACCGTGGTTATGCCACGGAAAGCCTGTTAAAACATTTCCAGACCCATTCCCTTAAGGGCTTCGGCATCGAAGAAATGGGAGATGCAATTACTGCCGCCGGTGCGATTCTGCATTATCTGAAAGATACCGAACACCCAAACCTGCAGCATATAACGGCCATCCAGCGGCTGGACCAGGAAGATTATCTCTGGATGGACAAGTTTACGATCCGTAATCTTGAACTTCTTGGAACCGGTAGCGAGAACGGGCAGACACTGCTTAAAACTCTCGACAATACAGTTTCCCCGATGGGTGCACGATTGCTGAAACGCTGGATCGTTCTGCCATTAAAAGACAGCCGCAAAATCAATGAGAGGCTGGAACTTGTTGAATATTTTATCAAGGACCCTACCCTTCGCAATGGGATGACCCAGCATATCAGGCAGACCGGGGACGTAGAACGATTGGTGAGCAAGATCCCGATGAAAAAGATCAACCCCCGCGAAGTAATGCAGATTGCACGCGGACTCACGCATATCGCCGAAATCAAAAAGGCCTGTGCCGGCGCTTCGAGTGAGTACCTGAAAAGAATGGGCGATGCATTAAATCCTTGTGTTTATATACTTGAAAAAATTACCCGGGAAATCGCTGAAAATCCACCGATCACGGCGGCCCGGGGAGCGGTAATAAGATCCGGGATTAACGAAGATCTTGACCACCTGAGAAAAATTGCAACAGGTGGCAAAGAATACCTGGTGGCACTTCAGCAAAAGGAAGCGGAACTAACGGGGATCACTACCCTAAAAATAGGTTTCAATAATGTGTTTGGTTATTTCCTGGAGGTGACCAATTCTCATAAATCGAAAGTGCCGGATGCCTGGACAAGAAAGCAGACCCTCACAAACGCCGAAAGGTATATTACCCCGGAATTAAAAGAATACGAAGAACAGATTACCGGTGCAGAAGACAAAATCCAGGCAATAGAGATCGACCTGTATGAAAAACTATTGCTCGAACTGCAGGACTATATCTCACCCATGCAGGTGAATGGTAATATTCTCGGGATCATAGATTGTATCTCTTGTTTTGCAAATAATGCCTTACAGTTTCAATATAAGAGACCAGTGTTGCATGAAGGCCAGGAGCTTGAACTGATTGAAAGCCGGCACCCGGTGATCGAAAGAAACCTGCCTGTAGGAGAATCGTATATCCCGAACGACATAATGCTGGATTCAAACGCCCAACAGATCATAATACTTACGGGACCGAACATGAGTGGTAAAAGCGCCATACTGAGGCAAACTGCACTACTCACCCTGATGACCCATATGGGAAGTTTTATACCGGTCTCATCTGCAAGAATTCCACTGACTGACAAAATTTTCACAAGGGTTGGTGCGAATGATAACCTGAGTGGTGGTGAATCAACTTTTATGGTGGAGATGAATGAAACCGCCAGCATCATCAACAATATTACATCGTCCAGTCTTGTGCTGCTTGATGAAATCGGCCGGGGTACCAGTACCTACGATGGTATTTCGATTGCCTGGAGCATAGCCGAATATCTTCATAACAGCCAGCATAAACCGAAAACACTTTTTGCCACCCACTACCATGAGCTGAATGAACTGGAAAACAAACTTCCAAGAGTCAGGAACTATCATGTAACAAATAAGGAAGTCGGAAACAAGATTATCTTTTTGCGAAAGCTTGCACCGGGTGGAAGCATACACAGCTTTGGTATACATGTGGCGAAAATGGCGGGTATGCCCCCGGCTTTGATTAGCCGCGCAAATGAAATTCTTTCCCAGCTCGAAGAAAAAAATGTTGACCCGGGTGGGGCAAAGTCTTCAATAGGTGAACAGGTGAAAAAACTATCGACTCCAAAGATCCAGCTTTCCATCTTTGATGCCCATAGTGAAACATTTGACCAGATCAGGAAGTTGCTTGAAGACACTGATATCAATAGGTTGACACCGGTGGAAGCTTTGTTGAAACTGCAGGATATAAAAGGTATGATTAAATAGAGATCTTGAGCGTGGTATCAGCACAATTTTGCAGAGTTCTTTTGCATTCCTTCGCTCCGTGTGAGCGGGATGGTGCCTTTGTTTGGCTGTGTCCCGTGGTTAACACCTTTGCTGATGCCGGGAGCTGTTCTTGTCTCCGATCCGCTTTTATTGCCCTGATCGGCTTTGTTGGGGATCTTAGAGTATTCAAAGAATCTGGAAATTTACCTGATTCTCAATAAACAATTAAAATTAGCAATATCTTGAAGTTTATGAAATATCCGGAACTGTTCGCGTTAACCCAAAAGAATTTAACTGATAGGGTACTCCACGGGTTACATTTGCTTCGAACATGTAATACTCAGCGTGATTACTAAATCACGGCAATAACTCTTCTAATTTCTTCTTCAATTTATCGCCTCTTAAATCTTTTGCGATTATTACCCCGTCTTCGTCAATCAAATAATTAGACGGATAAGCAGTGATTCCATATATAACGGCTGCTTCATTTTTATCCCCCCTTAGGTCGCTCACATTTTCCCAAGGCAACTTATCCTCCTTAATTGCCTCCAACCAGAAAGCTTTATTTTCATCAGCAGAAACACCAAAAATCACAAAACCTTTATCTTTAAAGATGTTATATGTCGCCACGAGTGAAGGATTCTCTTTTCTGCAAGGTCCGCACCATGAAGCCCAAAACTCCAATAAAGTATACTTTCCTTTAACAGATGACAGCTTAACCTTATTCCCATTGGAATTCACTTGTTCAAAATCAGAGAATTTATTGCCGACTTGAATATCTTTATTAAGTTCAATAAAATTACTGATATGCTTTGCAAATGAAGTTTGCTTTATTTCCGGACTTAAATTTTGATATAACGCAACCGTCTTTTCTTTACCCAATATTGGGGCATAGATATCTAATAAATAGGCGCTGACTAAAGACTTTGAATTGCTTTTGATGTATTCTATATCAAAATTCTGGTTTTCAGTCCTCGCAATTCTGATTTTATCCTGCAATATTTTCTTTCGTACCGAATCTTTTTCAGTCTGATATAGCCTGGAAAGGCTATCCTCTTTTTTATCTAGCGGTACTTTCAGTATTAAAAGCCTTTCGTTTTCAGACTGAGTTTTAGATCCTATAATTACAGCTTTTTTGAACTCGCCTTCGTTAAGATGTATGCGGACGTTTTCTTCAGCCCAGAATCTTACATAATTACTATATCTGGAGGTGAAAATAATGACCATTTGAGCCTTTTCATCCCGTTTACCACTTAAACGAAATTTTCCATTTTGCACTTTTGCGGAGTCCAGCATTTTTTCCGGTGAGGCGGTTCTTAAATACAACCAGGTTCCATCCACAATTCCGCTGGTTGTCCCGCTTATTCTAAAAGTTTGAGTTATTGCTGAAGTAGCTGAAACTAAAAGGATACACAAGAAGCATGTCTTTTTCAGAGCGTTCATAGATTTAATATTTATATTCAAATGTATCTAGAACCAGCGGGTGTAAAATTTTAATTAGACTACTCGTATCATAAATTCGACAGATTGTAAAATTTTAAGAATAGTCGAAAAAAATAGGTTTTCTGTCGAAAATATGATGACAAAATATTTGATAGGATTAGATAAATTTACATTTACACATGTCTATAAAGTATTCAAAGTATTTCAAAATAGAAGCGATTTTTTTCACCACTTACTTTTATGTATTTAGAATACTTACCGATCTTGAATATAATTTCTGGGAAAGAAAAATCTCTGGCATTTCTTTTTCCGAGTTGGAGCATAGCTTAGCTTATGGCACTTCCAGCTTGGCTGCATTTTATATTTTTTATCGGATAGTCCGGAATTATTTATCTAATAGAAAATTGTTAAGATCTATAGGGTTTGTCTTACTATTTTTAGTATGCTTTTCCACCTATCAAAAAGGAATTAACTATTTTTATGCGCATCTTGACTTTTTATCGGCTGAAGTAAGATCACTCGCCACACAAGCTTATAAGGTTAATTCTATTGGTTATAGTTTGGCTTATATGTTTAAGGAATTTTTGGCCATCAGTTGTCTTGCTTATTTTATCCATGCTGATAAACAAAAGGAGCAGATGAAGGCATTAAAAGAAGAGCAACTTATTTCTGAACTTACCTACCTGAAGTCACAACTCCAACCTCATTTTTTCTTTAACACGATGAACAACATTTATGGTTTGGCATTGCAAAGGGCAGAGGAAACTGCACCCTTGGTTGCAAAACTAGCAGAAATGATGCGGTACATCCTTTACCGGACAGATGAGAAATTTGTTTCTTTAAACGAAGAAATTGAATTTATTCGTAATTATGTAGAGGTAGAAAATATTCGGTATCGCTCAATGATAACCATTAGTTTTGAGGTGCAGGGGATTGACGAGGACAGCAAGATAAGTCCGTTGCTTTTACTGCCGTTTATTGAAAATGCTTTTAAACATGGCATTCAGGAAGAACAAAAGGAAGGTTTTGTTGATGTTGTGATTTGCAAAACAGAAGCAGAATTGATCATGGAAGTAAGTAACAGTATTGCAGGCTCCAAAAAAAATACCTGCGGAATCGGTTTAGTGAACCTCAAGAAAAGACTGGAGATTTTGTACCCCAAAAAGTACAAGCTGCAAATACAGAACGATGAGAAAGTCTATCACGTAAGTTTGACCTTAGCATTAATATGATTAATTGCCTGATTGTTGACGACGAACCGATTGCGCAGAACATTTTAGAAAGCTATGTGAATAGTATTACTCAATTATGTCTGATCAAAAAATGCAGCACAGCTTTTGAAGCCTTTGAAGTTTTACTCGAACAAAAAATTGACTTAATGTTTCTGGACATCAAAATGCCGGCTTTAAATGGCATAGAATTTTTGAAATCGCTTAAAAACCCTCCGGCAGTTATTTTTACAACTGCCTATTCTGAATATGCTGTAGCAAGTTATGAACTGGAAGCCGTTGATTATCTGTTAAAACCAATAACAATCGAGCGTTTTAAGAAGAGTTTAGATAAAATTTTTAAACATCATACAATTACGATTAATAAAGAGAAAGATTATACTTACTTTAAAATATCCGGGAAGCTCTTAAAAGTTAATCATAATGATATAGTTTATGCCCAATCTATTAAAGACTATATCATTTTACACACCTCAAACGGAAATTTAATAATTCACATGACGATGAAATATTTGAGCGAATTATTACCGATCAGTACATTTTGCAGGGTTCATCGTTCTTATTTAATTAACTGTTCTTATATTTCTGAGATTGAAAGGAATCAAATTAAGATCAACGAATTTGAAATTCCTATTAGCGAAAGCTATAAGGATATCATTTACCGGCTAAAAGAAAAATTGTAAATACATCGAACGGTTCAGTGCTCCGAATCGAAAAGGAACAAATGAAATTTTTTGTGAGAATGAACTCCCTTATTGTGTATGCCTTACAGAAATAATAATGTAAATCATTTATTCATTGCTGCAGCCATCATTTTCCCTTTCACGCGATCAACCCATCCACGGTAGGCTCTCTTGTGCCAGTAACGACTTTGACAGGCTGAATCATAATAACCTGAAGTAGCAGAATATTTCAAGCAGCATCAATTGTAGTCTGGACAACAACTCATGGGTATTAATTTAAAAAAACATGATGCTAAAACAGTGCTAAATCTACATACGGAATTCCTCTTTCAATTTAATGTAGAGATTTTGGTAGATCCCGAAGTTCCGGTCGTAAGCTGCGGAGGAGTTTGTTGCAGGTGAATATGTTTTTTGAATCGTCAGAAACCGGGATGCATCCTCAACCTTTTGAATAACATTTGTTGCATATAAACCCAGCATTGCAGCACCAATTGATGATGCATCAGCAGTATCGGTTATATGAACCTTTTTGCCAAGTATGTCGCACAGTATCTGCACCCATGCCGGCGACTTTACAAATCCACCACTTGCATAAATATTGTTGATGGTTCCAATTGTTTCTTCAATGGACAGGCTCACATCTCTCAGTGAAAAGCAGATTCCTTCAATGATAGCACGTATGAAATGCGCCTGGGTATGAACAGATTTGATCCCAAAAAACACCCCCTTGGCTTCTGCGTCCCATACAGGAGCACGCTCACCCTGAATATAAGGAAGGAATACTAATCCCTCGCAACCCGGAGCCACAGTAGAAGCAGTTTCTATGAACGCTTCGAAACCGCCGGAAGCATCACCTTTATTTTGAAAAGACTGAACCTTAGCTTCCGAAACACCTGCTTCGTTTTGAGAAATATCCAAATTATATTGCAGGAAGTTTTCGGTATACCATTTCAATAAAACGCCACCGTTATTAATCGGTCCTCCTGAAACGAAAAGTTCAGGGGTCAGAATGTAATTGAAGATTCTCCCCTTCGCATCATATTTTGGAGCAGCGTTCACCATTCTCACAGCACCACTTGTACCTATGGTTACTGCAACATCGCCGTGCTTCACGGCATTAGATCCAAGATTTGCAAGACAGCCATCGGTGGCCCCCAAAACAAGTTGAGTTTGAAGCAAAAGATCTTTGTTAAGACGATAATCAACCTGTTCTATATGAGTCGTTGTAACGGGTGGGCTTAGTTGATCAATTGTTATACCTGCAAGTGACAATGCAACCGGATTCCACCTCAAATGGTAGATGTCAAATAACCCGGTGCCTGAAGCTATTGAATAATCTACCAGGTATTTCCCGGTGAGCCGATGCACTATGTACTCTTTGATAGATATAAAACGTGTTGCTTTTTTGAAAAGCGCAGGTTCAGTTTCCCTGAACCACATGATTTTACAAAGCGGTGTCATCGGATGAATCGGGGTACCCGAAAGCCTGTAAATATCTGCACCTTCCGGTGAGGCTCTTAATCTTGCTGCCTGGTTACGGCTGCGTAGATCGGCCCAGGTGACCAGGTTTGTTATGGGTTGATTTTCTTTATCCACCAACAGCAAACTATGCATAGCTGAGCTGAAACAAATCGCAGTGAGAGCAGCTTTGCCTTCTAAGGAAATAAGTATTTCGGAAACTGTTTGGATGAACGCTTCAAATAAAAAAACCGGATCCAGTTCATGATGGCCAGGGACGGTCTCAAGTGGCTCGTAAGACCTGTACGCGTTACCAAGTATCTCACCATCATGGCTAAACGCAACGGCTTTGGTGCCCGAAGTACCGATATCAATTCCAAGGATATAATTCATCCGTGCTAAACTATATTAAATTGTCGAACCTGCCCACAGAGACCTTTGGCAGACAGGGTGGAACTTAATGATTAAATCATGGATAGCTAAAGTCCGGATAAAAATTGAATCGATGTAGTCAAAACATTGAAAAAGTGATCACCGCTATCTAAGCGACTTCGTCGAGAATATTTATCACCGTTATCTAAGCGATTTCGTTGAGGATATTTATAACGGTGTCAACCTGTTCCCTGGTATTATGTTTTGAAAAGGAAAATCTTACCGTCACCTGGTTAGGATTGTTGTTGATAGCCCGAATAACATGAGAACCCTGGTCGGCCCCGCTTGTACATGCGCTACCACCGCTCGCGCAGATATGATGAATATCCAGATTAAAAAGCATCATCTCCGATTTTTCAGTTTTCGGGAAAGAAACGCTCAGCACTGTATACAGGCTCCTGCCCTCCGGATCTCCGTTAAATTCGATCCCTGGTACCTTTTCGCTTAACTGCCCCATCATGTATTGCTTCAAACCGGAAATATATACACGGTCTTTTTCATAGTTCGCAGTTGCCAGTTCCAATGCTTTTGCGAAGCCAACGATACCATAAAGGTTTTCTGTACCCGCGCGCATGTTTCTTTCCTGGCCACCGCCATGAATAAAAGGCGAAATCTTTACATTCTCATTGATGTATAAAATACCGACACCTTTGGGGCCATGAAATTTGTGACCTGCACCGGTGATAAAATGTACAGGTGTATTTCTAAGATCAAACGGAAAATGACCTACTGTCTGAACCGTATCGGAATGGAATATCGCTCCGAATTCTTTACAAATATTACCGGCTGCATTTATATCGAGGATGTTACCGATCTCATTGTTTGCATGCATCAAAGTCACCAGTGCCTTTTCGGGAGAAGATGAAAGTAATAGCCGGAGATCATCCAGATCCACATGACCATCCGGCAATAATTTCATATAACTTAATTTAATCTTGTTCCGGCTGGCCAGGTATTCCACAGTATGCAGCGTAGCATGATGTTCAATTGAAGAAGTAATAATATGACCACAGCCGAGATCATTCACCGCCGAATTGATGGCTGTATTTGAGCTTTCGGTTCCACCCGATGTGAAAAATATTTCTGCTGGGTGAGCATTCAGAATTTTAGCAACAGACTTCCGGGCGGTCTCGATAGCTAATCTTCCTTCGCGGCCATATGAATAGATGGAGGATGGATTACCGAACTTTTCGGTCAGATAAGGCATCATAGCTTCGAGCACCAGCGGGTCGAGCGAAGTGGTCGCAGCATTATCAAAATATATTCGATCCATTTGTTCAACTTTTAGGTACCATGGCAATCAACTCTACTTAGTCTCAAACTCCAGCTTTGGTATTCTACTCTTCTTTCTGTTATTCATGCACCTGCTTTGGCACTATGTCCCAACTCTATAATTGCTTCCACCTGATTTAGCAACTTTACTTAATTCTATTGCATCATGCACAGTTTTGGCACCTTAACTTAATTCTTTAATGTCATGCACAGTTTTGGCAGCTTAACTTAACTCCTTATTATCATGCATCAGCTTTGGCACTTAACTCAACTCTTTTATATCGTGCATCAGCCTTAATGCCATATTATTTGCTGTGCTTTCAAAACTGGATTCGGCGTAAATACGAATAATGGGTTCAGTATTAGATGTGCGGAGATGTACCCAATCGGCATCAAATTCAATCTTGAGACCATCTTCGGTATTCACGGGCTGATTTTTATATTTCTTGCGGATCTTCTCAAACAAGGTAGGTATATCAGTTTCTTTCTCGAGCTGGATCTTGTTTTTCGAAATAAAATAATCGGGATATTTTGCCCTGAATGATTTGATTCCATTCCTGTGAGATGCAAGCGCAGATAAGAATAATCCAATACCGATCAAGGCATCGCGTCCATAATGGAGATCCGGGACAATGATACCACCGTTACCTTCTCCGCCGATTACTGCGTTATTTTGCTTCATCTTCGCAACCACATTTACTTCTCCAACCGAAGAAGGGAAATACTCGCCGCCATTTTTTATGGTTATTTCCTTCAGCGCTTTCGTGCTGCTCATATTACTAACCGTATTTCCCGGTCTTTTGCTGAGCACATAATCGGCAACGGCGACCAGGGTGTATTCTTCACCGAACATGCTGCCATCTTCATTCACAAAACACAAACGATCCACATCGGGATCCACGGCGATCCCCAGATCTGCCCTATGGGTTCTGACCGCAGCACTTAATTCGGTAAGATTTTCCGGCAGAGGCTCGGGGTTATGCGCAAATTTGCCATTGATTTCACCATTAATAACGATCACTTCCGATACACCGAGCGCCTTTAACAACGGGGGTATAAATAAAGCACCGGTACTGTTCACAACATCGACAACTATCTTATAGTTTTTGTCACGAATAGCTTCCAGGTTTACCAGCGGGTAATTAACCACTGCATCAATATGATTCTGCAGGAAGTTTTCCCCGGCAGTTATTGTTCCAAGTTTGTCAACCGATACAAAATCAAAATTCTCCTGTCTTGCTTTTTCCAGAATGACGGCGCCGGCTTCAGCATCCAGGAACTCACCTTCATGGTTTAGCAATTTTAGTGCGTTCCATTCTTTTGGATTGTGGCTGGCAGTTATGATAATACCACCCCCTGCATTCTCCCATTTAACCACCAGTTCTACGGTTGGTGTGGTTGATAAACCAATGTCCACCACATCTATTCCAAGCGAAATCAAAGTGTTTACCACCAATGACTGAACCATAGATCCACTGATCCTTCCATCACGACCTACAATAACCTTCTTATTTGAAGCTTTGTTCTCGAGCAACCAGCTTCCATAAGCTGCGCTGAATTTAACAACATCAAGAGGGGTTAAATTATCACCGGTCTGTCCGCCAATTGTTCCCCGGATTCCCGAGATACTTTTTATCAATGCCACTGAGGTATAAATTTATGGGTGCAAAAATAAGGATTGCAGGTGGGAAAAGAAATATAGAATATTCATAATTAATACTATTACGCTGGCAAAACTTTGTGTATAAAGCAATTCATGGAATTTCATTTTTGATTTCCCCTACATTTGTCAAAATATCCGGAACATGTCCGTTTCAGCAAATTGGTTTCAGGTTTGGTTCAATTCTCCATATTATCACAAGTTGTATTTTCAGCGGGACGAGAACCGGACGGATTTGTTCATCAAGAAGCTGATAGATCGTTTAACACCTCCGGCTGATTCTTTGCTAGTAGATCTCGCCTGTGCACGGGGCACCCACGCCAAAATGATGGCAGATATGGGTTATGATGTTACCGGGATCGACCTTGCCCCCGAAAGCATTGACCTGGCCAAAGAAATGGAAAACGATAAACTCCATTTTTATCAACACGATTTAAGACTTCCTTTCTGGATCAACTATTTCAATTACGCCTTTAGTTTGTTTTCCACTTTTGGATATTTCCGGACCGAACACGAACATTATAATGCGATCAGGACCATCTCGCAATCATTAAAAGCGGGTGGTGTATTTGTACTTGACTACCTGAATGTTCATTATGCCGAAAACAACCTTGTACATAAACAGGAATTAGAGATAGCTGGCGTAAACTACTTTATTACCAAATGGTTTGATGAAACTCATTTTTATAAAAAGATCATCATCGAAGACGAAAATTTAAAGGAACCACTCGAATATATTGAAAAGGTTTCCAAGTTTAGCCTTGGCGATTTTACAGATATGCTGGCATTTCATCATCTCCAGATCCAGGAAGTATTTGGATCTCACGATTTTGCGCCTTACGATGTAAATAAGTCACCGCGACTTTTAATGATAGCGAAAAAGATTGTTTGATTCAAAGATAGAAGCCAGCTCCCTTCAGTAAGCCTGCTTCGCCGGATGAGCCTGGGGTTGGGTTGATTTGCCACTGTGATTCCTGCCTTTTAAAATGTGATTTATTGATTTTCGATGTTCATGGCGTTCACTCGGTTCTAAACTTCGCAGGATGGGCCTGGGGGTTGGGTTGATTTTGCCACGGTGATTCCTGCTTAAGGTGTGCTGCATTATGTTTGTAGGGGTTGTAACCCTGATCATCTTTTTGTTCCATGATCGGCTTTTGTATTTTTTATTAGGTGGTGATCACTTATGCGCCCTGATCGGCTGCAGTAACACTGAGCAGGAATCAAAGGCGGCAAATCAACCCAACCCCCAGGCCCATCCTGCACGCCTCAACCTCGCTCTCTTAATTGGATATGCGATCATCACAACAAAATTCAACATTAACTTATTAGAGTTTTTAGAATTGCAGTATCGCATTCCATAAAGCCCCAATCTAACCCCCTTTATAAACTCACGTCAAAATGATTGGGCTATTGAAGATGCTTTGATGATACCGACAATGCATTCGACTATGAAACCATCAATAAAGGACAGGTAAGACTTGTTATGACTAGTCGCATATCCCCCAAATGGATGAACGGGTTGAGAGCGGGATGGTGCCTTTGAGCGGCCTTCGTACCGTGGTTAGAGTTACTGCAGCCGATCAGGGCCCAATACCAGCTATCCCCTTGATGAATTCCTAAAAAGCCGATCAAGGCACAAAAAGATGACCGGAGACAACAGCAGCCTCAGAAATCAGGAAAAATGCTAACCACGGGACACAGACGCGAAAAGGCACTTATCACGCTCACAACGGAGCGAAGGAATGAAACAGAGCTGTTGCTTAATTGTGCTGTTCAATCCGAAACTATTTCACCATAATGCTGCTCAAATCCGGGACTATCTCCACAAGCGTAAATCCGGTATCACTTCTTCTTATTGTTCAAAATAAGATATTTCGAAGCCTCATAAATTGCATCCGAAAGCAGTTTCATTTCTTTTTCAATCTTTTCATTTTCAGCAGTTTTAGCCGGTTTATCATTATTTCTGATTGAAACAAACTCCAACTGCCCGGTTTTTAATTGAGTTCTGAGAAAATGTTCACCTGCAATAACCCCTGTCTGCGCATAATCCGGGTCGAAAATAAAAGCTGCACCTCTGTCTCTGGTCGCAGAATCCAGCAGATCGCGACCCAGAGCAGAGTTTACATAAGGGGCATCCATCATCCCGGCAATTGTGGGTAGAATATCAATTTGTGAGCAAATCGTATTGATCCGCCTTGCCGGTAAAAGACCTGAACCATAAAATAGCAGTGGCACATGCTCAGCAGCGAGCCTTTGTTCTGTCCAGGCATTTGGAAGAATTGCCGAAGCGCTGCCCGGAATGCCATGATCTCCTATAAAAGCAAACACCGTATTCTCGAAGTATTTTTCTTTTGAAGCCGCCTTAAAAAACTGTTCAAAACAGAAATCCGTGTACCGGAAAGCATTTAACTCGGCGAGCGTTTCAAATCCATATTTTTTTAAAGTATCAAGCGGCACATCAACTTTCTTAAAAGCTGCCTGGTCCTCTTCAGGAATCGTGTAAGGCCGGTGATTGTCTGAAGTCTGAATAATCGCAAAAAATGGGCTGTCCTGTTTCGCCAGTACTTCATTTGCTTCGAGGAAAAGGTTTTTGTCACTTATACCCCAGACATCGATCCTGGGCGACCGGTAACTGTTTTCCTCATACATATTCAATCCTTCAATATTATTGGTCAGCACCCCCCGGATATTTGCCCAGCTTGAACTTCCTCCCAGGAAATAGAACTTAGAGTAGTTTTTAAATTCATTGATGATTGTCCGCTGGTTTACAGCCAGTGGATTTCGACTGGCCGTTGTTGGCATTTCAACATCAGGAATACCCGTGACGGTTGCCCAGACCCCTCTTGCTGTGCCATAAGTCGGAGTAAAACAGTGGTCGAAGAATAAGCCCTGTTTGCTCAGGCTGTCGAAAAACGGCGTGGTGTTCAATGGATTTCCCCACATAGAACTTTTATAACCACTGAATGATTCGCAGATTACAAGTATAATATTTGGTCTTGTTTTGATAGCGCCTGGTCTCGGCTGAATTGTCCGGCTGAAGTCCAGGTCATGGCTTCCGGATTCATTCAAACCAAGAAAACCCTTTAGCACAGGATTTAACTCACGCAACTTCACAAGATCATAAGTGCTCTTACGAAACTTCAAAGAATTCAAAAATGATTCAAAAGGATTCAAAGCAAGATTGGCTTTGTAGTCGCTTCCCAACGCAAATGCATCACTCCATCTCAGGGGATATTGATTGAATCTTCCAAAAATACAGATACCGCAAACCAGGAAAACGGCGATGAATGAAATTATCCGGGTCCGCTTTGAAGGCCGGCTTTCTGCCCTTGCAACTCTACGAAAAGAGAACCGTAGAATCAGGACAAAGCCGAATGTTACCAGTAGTATTACGAGGATCAGCCGGATCACAGGATATGATTCCCAAACCATTCCGAGAGAAATACTGGTGTCTTCCAGGTAATTTAATACACTGGCATTAAGCCGCTGGTTGAGATAACTAAAATGAGCAAAATCGATCGCATAAAAAAACAGGATCAGAAAGGCCAGCAAACCGAGCAGGTTCAACCAAACCTTCCGATGAAGTTTGGACCTGAAAGGATTAAGGACGGGTATACTCCCGAAAATCAGGATGGTAACGAGAATGATTGAAATTGTACGAAGATCATAACGCAAACCCAACACCATTGCCTTCATTACTTCTCCGAATGAATTGCCCTGGTTCGGAAAAAATAAATACAGCGCCAAACGCATCAACGTCATCAGCAACAAAAGTATCAGGCCGAGATTCAGGATCCAACGAATAAGCCTGGGCAAGGTGGACATATAGGATTTTATCATATCAGGGCCGTAAAATTATGTTTTCTTATTTACTGATGGAACGCAAAAATTATCACCCTATTTTTGCGCCTATGTTTCTACTAACGGGCTCAATCTGGAAATACATTGATCCGGTTGATCGGTGGCTGATAAAACACATAAACCAGGATTGGGGCAATCCCGTTTTTGATTATATACTGCCCTTTGTAAGGGAAACCGGGTTCTGGTTGCCCTTGTATTTTTTCCTATGCATTTTTGTGGTTATTAACTTCGGTAACAGGGGATTATGGTGGATACTCGGCTTTCTACTTACGGCAGCAGCCGCGGATATCATCAGCAGTCATTTAATTAAGGAGTTTGTGATGCGTACCCGCCCCTGCCAGGACCCGATAGTTGGACCTCAGCTACGTTTTTTTATAAATTATTGTCCGGGTAGCTCAAGTTTCACTTCTTCACATGCTACCAGTCATTTTGCACAGGGCATGTTTTTTTATATGACTTTGAGATCAGTATTTAAATGGGCATGGGTATTCCTGGTTTGGGCCTTCGTGATTTGCTATACCCAGGTTTATGTTGGGGTACACTATCCTTTTGACGTTCTTTGTGGTGGAATAGTAGGCTGTGGCATTGGTTTTATCATTAGTAAATTACATCTAAAACAAGCAGGATTGCTTAGTTTAGATAAATAATTAGCAGCTTACAATGGTTGAGATATTTATTATCCTCGGTCTTATTTTATTGAATGGAGTTTTTTCGATGGCTGAGATCGCCCTTGTTTCTGCAAGAAAAGCAAGATTGGAAGCGCAGGCCCACCGCGGCGACAGCAGGGCAAAAGAAGCCCTGAAGCTTTCAAATCACCCCGATACATTTCTATCTACTGTTCAGATCGGGATTACCCTGATCGGGATTCTCTTAGGTATCTATTCA
The DNA here is from genome assembly GCF_035489435.1 of Flavitalea sp. NCBI lineage: Bacteria > Pseudomonadati > Bacteroidota > Chitinophagia > Chitinophagales > Chitinophagaceae > Flavitalea > Flavitalea sp. Next base: position 30,496 of record NZ_DATHKG010000020.1, on the reverse strand, counting down.
GGCGAAAAGCTAAAAAGTGATCTTGTCGGTTTTTTAAACGGATTTGAAACGATAAGACCATATAGTGATGCCGCAGCAACTGCAATTATTGTTGTTATCATCACCTATTTCTCCCTTGTTTTCGGCGAACTGGTACCGAAAAGACTGGGCCTTTCCCGACCCGAAACAATCGCGAAGCTGTTGGCAGGGCCGATGCGTTTTGTGAGCCTGATAACTCATCCTTTTATCTGGCTGCTCACAAAATCCACCAATATCATTGTCAAACTCTTCAACATCCAGGCTAAAGACACCCAGGTAACAGAAGAAGAAATCAAAGCTATTATCAGTGAAGGCACAGAACAGGGCACCATCGAGGAAGCCGAACAGGAGATTATCGAAAGGGTTTTTCACCTCGGCGATCGCAACATCACCTCCCTGATGACCCATCGCAGCGATATCCACTGGTTCGATATAAACGACAATGAGATTTCCATCAAGGAAAAGATCGTAAGGGAACCTCACTCTATCTATCCTGTTTGCGAGGGTGATATTGATAATATAAAAGGTATCATTTCCCTGAAAGATCTTTATGTCACAAATGATCTTACCTTATTTAAGCAAATCATGAAGCCGGCTCTTTTTGTCCCGGAAAATGTCACTGCCTACAAGGTGATGGAAAAGTTCAAGGAGAAAAGGGTCCATGCCAGCTTCATCGTTGATGAATATGGATCAATCCTGGGAATGATCACCCTTAATGATATTCTTGAAGCCATCGTTGGTGATCTTCCCGAACCAGATATGGAAGACTATGAGATTACCGAAAGAGAAGATGGCACTTTTCTCGTAGATGCACAGATTCCGTTTTATGACTTTCTCCGCAGTTTTGAAAAAACGGAATGGATGAATGAAGGCGAACAGGTCTTCGATACACTTGCCGGGTTTATTCTTCACAAATTAGAGCGGATTCCCCAGACCGGTGATAAAATGGATTGGCAGGGTTTTACTTTTGAGATTGTTGATATGGATGCGCAGCGGATTGATAAGGTGCTGGTGATTATTAGTGAGAAGTTACGGGGTGAGATGGAATAGGTTGCTTCTTTTCTTATATCTTAATTATGCAACAGTTTTTGGTCGCTTCTTCGCTCCGTTGGGAGCGGGATTGTGCCTTTTTGCGGCTGTGTCCCGTGGTTAATACCTTTCGTTATGCCGTTCTTTGCTGTTGTCTCCGATCGGCTTTTTGCCCTGATCAGCTTTTTTAGGAATGCTTCCAGCGCTGGTTTCTGTTGGGCTCTGATCGGCTTCAGTAACTTCGACCACGGTACGAAGGCCGCGCAAAGGCACAATCCCGCTCCCAACTCTCTCATCCACTTTGGGGGATATGAAACCAGTCATAACAAAACTTATTAAATCACTATTGCTGATTTCATTGCCCTTATCATCAAATCATTCGAAGACGCCAATCACTTTTCATTATTTTATAAAAGATAGATGATCACCTATCGAATGTTCAGGTTTTGCTTCTGCCACTGCTAATCTGAAATATAAGCGATGCAACATCCATTGGGACAAATAAAAACTGTAAGCTGCAAATAGTACAAATAGTGCAAACGCTGCAAACAGTACATATGCTGCAAACAGTGTGACGTAGTAACATTGTAAACTTACAATTGAAGGAATACCCACTATTTAGCCACTAATATTTTGAATGAATGATGCAAGTATTGCTACGGGGCAGTTATCAGGTTCCCTGCGAATTGCTTTCGGTGAGATTCAAACACAGAGATAGACAAGAGTACAAGGGGAAGGTAAACAACAGGTTTAGGATAGCCGAATTTGGACACCCGCATTTGGGAAAAATGTCATTACAATCAGTGCAATGCTGACAACTCTAATGCCGGTTGTTGCAATAAGAGAATGGTGAATTTTATTGAACTAATCGCATATCCTCCCAAGTGATCGAGGTTAGAACGTGCAGGATGGGCCCGAGGTTGGTTTGATTTGCCACATTCGATTCCTGTTCGGAGTTACCGAAGCCGATCAGAGCCCAACAGAAACCAGCGCTGGAAGCATTCCTAAAAAAGCCGATCAGGGCAAAAAAAGCCGACCGGAGACAAAAGCAGAAAGCGGCATGAACAAACGTATTAACCAGGAATCACAGTGGCAAATCAAACCAACCTCAGGCCCATCCGGCGGAGTGAAGAACCGAGTGAACGCCATGAACATGCAAAATCAGCAATTCACATCAGAAAAAAGATCAAAACGAGAAAGCAGCATTCGAATCAGGATTATCTAGCTTCGTGCTCTTGCGCTTGCCTCCAACAGTCACATGCATAAGATTAATCTGCTCCTTGAAATTATCATATAACAAATCATTCATAACTGAAATATTCCTCGGAGTCGAAACCACCTGCGAAACCTCGAAATAACTCCAGACCGCATCAAGCTCCCTTTCGAAACCAATTAAATTCAATTTTACCGGCTTACCATCAATCGTTATTACCAGGTGTTTTCCTATATAATTGCTGATTTGTTTACCTGTTAAGGCAGTATCTTTTGGACTAAACAGGTCGATCTTTGAACCTGTAGCTTTCGCAAGTACCGTTTCAAAATCATCTGTAAAGATCTTGCAGGAAATTTCGAGGGTTTTGTCTTTGGGATTATGATTCATTTCGGTGACACTCACGAAGATGGGATGAAGGGGGGAAAATACCGGAGATAACACGGGGGATGATAAAGTTGTAAAGCCCGTAACCACTAAAACACTGAAAATCAAGAAAAGAATACTGAATCTTTTATATAAATTGCTTACCATTTAACATTAATATTTTTCCGATACAAATCTCTTATTTATTTTAGAAACCATGCAGGATTTCTGGTTATTCTTCCAACTGGGCTTTGAACATATTGCGGATCTTGCTGGATATGATCATATTATTTTTGTACTGGCACTTTGTCTCCGTTATACATTCGACGACTGGAAACGAATCGTAGTACTGATCACAGCTTTCACTGTTGGTCATTCGGTCACCCTCGCATTAAGTACCCTGAACTATATTAATGTTCCTGCTGACTGGATCGAGTTTCTGATTCCTGTTACCATAGTTATTACTGCCCTGAGTAATATTCGTCAGAAAGAGTTCAGGTTCAGAACCCGGTTTCCACCGATCTATTTCCTTGCTTTGTTTTTTGGACTGATACATGGATTAGGCTTTTCAAATTATCTCAAAAGTCTGCTGGGAAAAGATACAAACATCATCCCCCAATTACTGGCATTTAATCTTGGATTAGAGGTAGGACAGCTACTAATAGTTGCACTGGTATTGATAGTTTCCTTAATTTGCATACGTTTCCTTAACTTCCAACGACGCGAATATTTGCTATATGGCTCAGGTGCCGTATTCGGCATCGCATTGATAATGGCTCTTGAACGATTTCCAAAATAAAAAACAGGTGTACATGAAAAAAAGTGTTTTTGCATTTTTTGCTCTGACGATTTCTGCATTGGTCTCAAATGCGCAGAATATTCAGAACAATCCTAATTCTAACCATGGGAACAAATTTGAACAGCTGGGAACTATGCTTCCTACTCCTAATGAGTACCGATCGGCAAGTGGTGCCCCCGGCCCAAGGTACTGGCAACAAAAAGCAGATTATGATATCAAGTGCGAACTTGATGAAGCAAATCTCAAGCTGATCGGTTCAGAAACTGTTACTTACTTCAACAACTCACCGAACACGCTGAATTATATCTGGCTGCAGCTGGATGAAAATGAACACAGTGCAAAGAACAATGCAAATTATCAGAATAGCAGCGTGATGCCAAGAATGCTCAGCGAGCAGATGGCGAACAGCCTGGAAAATAGCAAAGAAGACAACGGGTTCGGATTTAATATCCGTAAGCTGGTTGATGGTCTTGGAAAGAAACTGGAATACACTGTTAATAAAACGATGATGCGCGTTGAGATGCCTGTTCCTTTAAAACCGGGTCAGAAATTTGTTTTCAAGCTTGACTGGGATTATAAGATTTCTGATCGTATGGCCCAGGGCGGACGTGGCGGTTATGAAATGTTCCCGGACGGAAATGCGTTGTTCACGATGTCACAATGGTATCCCCGCCTTTGCGTATACAGTGATGTGGTTGGCTGGCAGAATCATCAGTTCACCGGTCGCGGCGAATTCGCACTCACCTTTGGAAACTTCAAAGTACAAATGACGGTTCCCGCTGATCATGTAATTGGATCAACCGGTGAATGTCAGAATTATGCCCAGGTGCTTTCACCTGCCCGACTGGCTCGCTGGACAAAAGCCCAGACCTCGAAAGACGTTGTTGAGATTGCAACCCTCGATGAAGCAAAAAAAGCAGAAGGAACAAAAAGCAAGGAAAAGAAAACCTGGATTTATAAAGCAGACAATGTGCGCGACTTTGCATGGACAGCCTCCCGCAAGTTTGTATGGGATGCAATGCCAATCACCGTTGAAGGAAAAAAGATTATGTGCATGAGCTTTTACGGAAAGGAAGCCTACGGTTTATATCGTCCCTTCTCGACTAAAGCAGTTGCCCATACCATCAAATCATATTCAAAGTTTACCATCCCCTACCCTTACCCTGTAGCTCAGAGTGTTGAGGCTGCTAACGGTATGGAATACCCGATGATTTGTTTCAACTATGGCCGCACTGAAAAAGATGGCACTTATAGTGAAGCGACAAAATATGGTATGCTGGGAGTTATCATTCACGAGGTGGGTCATAACTTCTTCCCTATGATCATAAACAGCGATGAGCGCCAATGGAGCTGGATGGATGAAGGATTAAACTCTTTTGTTGAATACCTTACTGAAGAACTCTGGGATAATAAATTTCCCGTACGAGGTAAAGGACCTGCTTTTGCAATAGTTGATTATATGAAATTGCCAAAAGATCAGCTCGAGCCGATCATGTCAAATTCTGAAAACATTGTTCGTTTCGGACCAAATGCATATACCAAACCGGCAACAGGTTTCAATATGCTGCGCGAGACTATCATGGGTCGCGAGTTGTTTGACTATGCATTTAAAGAATATGCCAGGAGATGGGCCTTCAAACATCCGGAGCCTGCGGATCTGTTCAGAACAATGGAAGATGCTTCCGGCGAAGATCTTGACTGGTTCTGGAGAGGATGGTTTTTTGGTACTGAACCAAGTGACCAGTCCCTGGATTCTGTAAAATATTACAGACCCGACCTGGCAGCAACACCACCAGCACGTACCCAGGGTGGAGCTGCAACACGTTCATTGGAAAAGCCAATGGGAAATGATTTTGATGATGTTTCAAAAATCAGGAACCGGGAAGAAGGCATCAAGTTCGCCACTGATGCCGATACCAGTCTCCGTGATTTTTACTGGAGATATGCCAGGGGTATTGAAAAATATGATAGCACAAAATATCCATATGAACCCCAGGGTAGTGCATTTGAAGCAGCTGACGAAGCAACAAAAACTAAACTTGCCAACAAACATTTCTATGAAATTGCCGTAAGCAATAGAGGAGGATTGGTAATGCCTGTTATCGTTGAATGGACTTTCAAGGACGGAACAAAAGAAATTGACCGTATCCCTGCTCAGATCTGGCGTCTCAATGAACAAAAGATCTCCAAGCTGTTTATGAAAGATAAGGAAGTAGCATCTGTGAAACTGGATCCAATGCGTGAAACAGCAGACATTGATGAAAGTAATAATATCAAAGGTGATATAACCGCTGTTTCAAAATTCACTTTATTCAAACAAAGACAACAAGCCCGTGGCCAGTCATCAGGCATCAACCCAATGCAGAAGGCTCAGGAAAAGGAAGGCAAAAAATCGTTCTAATCTCCAGCATTAGATACGGTCCAATTTACAGGCAATGGCTTCAAACACCATCGTTAAATAGATGATCGTTAAATAGATGATCGATAAATAGACGATCGATAAAACGATCGATAAAAAGATGGTCGATAAAAAGATGATCGTTAATAAGATGCACGTTACTAAGATGATCGTTACTAATAACAATAATCAAATCGTTTTGTCAAAACAAAAAGTCCGGAAATTAATCCGGACTTTTTGCACCTATATCGCTCCGATGGGAAACCAGTCAACACATTAACCCAACACTCAGGGATTACAAGTATGATTGCAGGAAAGCAATTGCTAAATTGGTGATTGCATTCCATACAGTATCTCCGTCAAGACATATCAAAAGTTTAATAGAACACAATATTTTTGGATTTGTCTTATGGAAAATTAATCTTCAGGCATCATAATCTAAACCTAACTTTTATGCGGGCATTGCCACAACTATTGATACAGACCATGTTGATGGCATTTGTGGTCCATGTTGTGGCCCAGGTCCCTCCAACATTTGTTATTAAAGGCCATCTTCAAAACCTGAAACCTGGCGTTGTCATTTACTTACAATATAGAGATAGAGTTCGAGATATAGATAGTCTAAGAACTGATTCGGTACTAACGAAAAAGGGTGGGTTCCTAATAAAAGGCACTATCCGGCAACCGGTAAAAGCAACGATTTGGATGAGTCACCCTGATGCTTTAAGCGACAACAACGGAAACAGGGATGAACTTTCGTTTTACCTCGAGCCTGGACATTTTAGCATAACCGGTGATCGGAAATTAAACGCCACCATCATAACAGGAATGCGTGAGCAACAAGCCTACAATGCCCTGAACAAGGCTTTAATACCATACGATGCTGATTTGAAACTCTTACAGGATGAGCGGGTAAGGGCGGAAGAGGCAATACCCCGGGATGAAAAAAAGCTAGAGGCAATACGCACACGGTCTCCTGTACTATATCTGAACCGGCATAGGGCCACGAACGTCTTTATAAAAAGCCACCCTGATGCCCTGGTATCGCTGGACTTACTAGATGATAGAAGCTATCTGATTGAAGATCTGTCCGAATTTGACAGCTGTTTCCAGGTGCTTAATGATCGCCTGAGAAATTCGAATGTGGGAAAATCTTTGGCTGCTAAAATCAACACTGAGAAAAAAACCAGTCCGGGCAAAAAAGCAATCACCATTGCGCAAAAAAATCCATCCGATAGCCTGGTCTCACTTACTTCTCTAAAAGGAAAATATGTTCTAATAGATTTTTGGGCAAGCTGGTGTGGTCCCTGTCGCGAAGACAATCCGCAGTTGCTCACGAATTATTACAAATACCATGGCAAAAATTTTGAAATATATGCGGTATCGCTGGATACTAAAAAAGCACCGTGGATACAAGCCATCGCTGAAGATAAATTACCCTGGATCCATGTCAGCGAGTTAATAGGATGGAAGAATACCGCTGCCACTGATTATGGTATCCGTGCAGTTCCACAGAATGTCCTGATAGATCCATCGGGGATGATCATAGCCAAAAATCTGGATGGTGAAGCACTAGACAAAAAATTATCTTCGCTGTTGAATCCATAACAAATACCTAAATGGAATTTTTCATATCGGAATTTTTCATATCATGTATCATGTTACAAGTGGTTGATCATCCACCCTGTTTTTATTAAGCTTCATCACCTACACAACTCACCACTCACTCATCACTCATAACTCATAACTCATAACTCTGTTACTTAGCTTTTCTTCTGTTTATCAACAGACTTCTTCCTTCCCGATTCTTTCAGTGCTTTATCAATGATATATTCAAGCTGCCCGTTTACACTACGGAATTCATCGGCCGCCCATTTCTCGAGCGCTTTATACACTTCATCATCCATTCTCAAAACAAAGCTTTTTTTATCGCTCACAATATTTTTGCTTTTTTTGTTATGATACTCCGTCACATTGTAACAATTAAGCCTTTATATTATTATTGATACAAAGTGCCAGTATTAAGTATAGGCTGCGCACCCCTTTCACCGCAAAGAACTACCATCAGGTTACTGACCATTGCGGCTTTCTTTTCTTCATCCAGCGTTACAATCCCTTTCCTGGACAACATCTCAAGTGCCATTTCTACCATTCCTACCGCGCCTTCAACAATCTTAGACCTTGCTGCAACTATTGCTGTTGCCTGCTGACGCTGCAGCATTGCACCGGCAATTTCCTGGGCATAAGCCAGGTGACTAATCCTGGCCTCTTTTACGAGGATACCTGCGGCCGCCAGCCTTTCATTTAATTCCAACTCAAGCAAATCATTCACCTGTTCGCCTCCATCCCTGAGCGTGATGCTCGCATTCTCATCTTCCATATGATCATAGGGGCAGCTGTTCGCAAGGTGCCTCACAGCAGCTTCACTTTGAATTTTTACATAATGCTCATAATCTTCCACTTCAAAAGCTGCCTTATAAGTGTCGTTGACTTTCCAAACTATTACCGCCCCGATCTCTATGGGATTACCCAATTTATCATTCACCTTAAGCTTCGAGCTCTCCAGGTTTTCTGATCTTAATGAAATCTGTTGTTTTTTAAACAACGGGTTTACAAAAAGCAGCCCATTCTCTTTCACAGAGCCAACGTATTTTCCAAAAAAAGTAAGCACTTTGGAATGATTTGGACTGACAATGATAATTCCGGCCGCTATATACAATCCGGCTATCAGGCTGATAGCTCCGTACCAGACAAAGCTTGTGTCGCCTTCATTAGCTGTCCTTACAAAAAAGTAAACTGCCAGAATAACCAGCAAGAAAGAAATCAATAAGGCGATAAAGCCTGAAACGGGTTTAATAATCTTTTCCATTTATCGGGGGTTTTTGGTTTATTGATCAGGAAAATCTGTTCGATATCATTATGATATCAAATATATATCATCTCTTTTAATTTTCAAAACGATATTTTTGTAAAAAAAGTCCATGAAATATTGCCTTTTTGTTCTTGCAATGGTTGCTTTTATATCTGTTGAAGCTGGTACGGCAGACAGTATTTCCGTTTTCAGCAAAACCATGAAAAAAAATGTACCCTGCATGGTCGTCAAACCAAAAAACTATAAAAACAACAATGAACGCCTGGGTGTAGTATATCTTTTACATGGCTACAGCGGTAACCACCGGCAATGGTTAAATGATGCTCCGCAGTTGCTGGCGCTCGCAGACTCCTATAATATGTTAATCGTTTGTCCCGACGGTGGCTTTAGCAGCTGGTACTTTGACAGTCCTGTTGATTCTTCTTTCCGTTATGAAACTTTTATCAGTGCCGAACTTGTCAATTATATAGATCAGAATTATCGTACAATAGCAAATAGAAACGGACGTGCAATTTCAGGACTAAGCATGGGTGGTCATGGAGGGCTGTTTTTAGCAAGCCGTCATAGCAATGTATTTGGTGCCGCTGGTAGCATGGCGGGAGGCGTGAACCTTCGGCCTTTTCCTAAAAACTGGGATATCAGCAAAAGAATCGGCGATACTGCATGTTGTGAAGAGAACTGGAGAAATTATAGTGTAATAAATAATGTAGACGGACTTAAAAACAATGAACTTAAGCTTATCATTGATTGTGGTTATTCAGATTTTTTTCTTGGAGTGAATCGTGAGTTACACCAGAAATTGCTCAACTTAAAAATCGATCATGATTATATTGAAAGGCCGGGTGGTCATAATAAAGAATACTGGGGAAGCAGCGTAAATTACCAGCTGTTGTTTTTCCGGAAGTTTTTTGACAGCGGGAAGTAATGAACTAGTCAGAAGCCACCGGTACTGCCATCTCTGACCTTGATCTTCTTTTTGCCGGCGTTTTTCTTTTCGAAATCCAGCACCTCTTTAGGTTTTGCTATCGTCTTTTTATCAGTAGGTTTTGCCGTAACAGCGCCTGCATTTGCATCTGCTTTACCAAGGGTGAAGTTTTCAGTACGTACAAGTGTGCCGGTTTCTGAATCATAATATTTCCAGGTCCCGTGCTTAAGAGATGCACCTTCATTTTTTACAACCACTTTGCTGTAAGTATCAAGTTTATCGACGTCTTCGACAAGGATAGTATCATAGACTTTGTCAGGATTCAGCGCTTTCCATCCCTGTTCAAGTACCAGGTCGCCATGTTTTGAAAAATACTGGCAGATCCCATCTTTATAACCCCAACGATAATTTTCTTTACCCACCATATCTCCCATCAGGTTAAATAATCTCCATGCACCTTCCTTACGGTCGTCGACATAATAACCTTCCTCTTCATACCCGGGTTCGCCGCGGAGAGATTCAATCTTAACAACCCAGATCCCTTGCTTCTTGCCTTGCATATCAACCCGGTTAAGGGTGTCGCCCTTAGAGTTAATCTGAAAGTCCTTCCACTGGGCAGAAGCACTGACTGAGATAAACAGCGTCAGGATAAAAATTATTCGGGTCATGTATAAGTCGTTTACTTTAAAGAATCACCATAAGCCTGCACAATTATAACGCCAAACAGGCAGGCCGATTGCGATCAACAATGTAAATTAACACTTAAATCGCGATCCGGTAGTTCCACCCCCGGCTTATACTGTCAAATTCGACCCGACTGTTCGACTTAACTAATTAATTTGCAGTATGAAAATGAGAATCTTTCTGATAGGCTTCCTGTTAATGTTTACCGGCTTTGCTTTTGCCCAGAAAAAGACAATAGCGCAGCTAAAATCTGAGCTCGAAAAATCGACTAATCCGCCTTTGTATGTCAAAGATGTGTTAAAAAAGAAGTTCATCCTGGACACGGTACTTATTTTCAGCACTACCCAGTTTGGAGGAGTAAGAGACAGTATTGCTTACCGTGGTAAAGTGGGGAAAGTTTATGGCCCTTATGACAAGGGAAGGGTGCTGGTGCAGGTGCTTGCTAAGTCGATGGGTAGCTTCAACCGCGTGAGCCAGATCTTTCTCGATACTTCCATTTATACAAAACGTTTTGCTGATTCCCTGGCAGGATCCATCATGAAGCGGGTAAGTACGGGAACGGCCACCTTTGAAGATATGGTGATGACTTACAGCACCGGCCCTGAACTAGCCAAAAGAGGTGACCTTGGCTGGCTTGCTGCCGGCTCAATGCTCCCTGCCATCGAAAAGGAGATGGCTAAGCGAAAAAAAGGGGAAATCTTTAAAGTCTGGACAGCCAGTGGTGTCCATATTTTGCAAAAAACACAAAATCCAAAACAGGATATTGCTGCGGCACTAATTATGAGAATTTTATTATAATAAGATAATTACAAGGAGGTGTTGTCCCATTTAAGGAAGGTTGTCAGATATAAGACATCGTTGCCACGTTCAGCGCTTAGCATTAAAATAAAAAAAGATACGTTTTTACCAAATTATAATATCTTTCCAAACACTTAGAAAAACCTCCCCTTTTAGGGCTACGATATATGAGTCGCCCCTATTGCGATGAAAAAGTTGACTGATTCTACCAATAAATACTGATGAAACACAATGGATTTGTCAAAATCTTGACCCATTTAGACGAAGGAAAGTTCCAGAAGCTAAAATGGGAAAGTTATATACTGCTTAAATACAATCCACCCTTCTATTATTAAGGTCTGTCCTCTGAAAACTGTTAAACCTCGACGTTGCTTTGGGCTATTCATGTGCTTAACCTTGTGAACAAAAGATGGGATAACTCCCTTTATTTGGCTATACAAGTATTATGCACAATAAACCCCAACAATCATGAGTAAGTCTTATTCACCCTTCGTTACGGGCTTAGCATTCGCTGCAATCTTTTTTACCGGATGTTCAGAGAACAAATCCGCCGAACCTGCAGCTGCTTCAACAACGGCAATAGAAAAGCCAAATTTTGGAGGTTATGAAACCCAGGTCAAATGGGGCGAACACCTCGTTACAATTGGCGGTTGCAATGATTGCCATACTCCCAAGAAAATGACATCCATGGGACCGGTTGATGACAGTACCTTACTTTTATCCGGACATCCTGAGAAATTGCCTGCACCGGATGTTGACAGGAAACAAATGGAAAGCAAAGGATTAGTAGTCACGGCAGATTTTACCGCCTGGATCGGTCCATGGGGAATTTCCTATGCGGCAAACCTGACACCTGATGAAACAGGTATCGGCAATTGGAAAGAAGAACAGTTTCTTTATGCTGTCAAAAATAGCGTAAGCAAAGGTATTGCCGGGTCGAGACCATTGGTGCCCCCCATGTCCATGATGCCAGTCAAACATATGACCGATGAAGAACTGAAGGCTGTATTTGCTTATCTGAAAACACTTAAACCTATTAAGAATAAATCTGTCCAGCCAGCACCTCCGGTATTAGCCAGGAACCAATAATTTGGGTATTACAATTAATAGAGATCATTTTTTGAAAGTGTGAAACAATTTCATGCATACGGGTGATTTTAATCTCTCCGCTATGGATTTCATTTTGCTGCCTTAATATATTTTCCGAAATTCAATAGTCTTCCCTAAAACTTACGGCCAATTAAAATCGATCAAGTATGAACTACAACCGGATAAACAATCTTATCGGCTGGATGGTATGTGTAATTGCATGTACTGTTTATCTCATGACAATGGAAAGAACCACCAGCTTCTGGGATACAGGTGAGTTTATTTCGGGCGCGTATAAATTACAAATACCGCATCCACCAGGTGCACCTTTATTTCTGCTTATCGGCCGCTTTTTTGTCATTCTGTTTGGAGATAGTCCGGCAACAGCAGCGATTGCCGTGAATTCAATGAGTGCAATTGCCAGCGGCTTCACCATCCTGTTTTTATTCTGGACGATCACTTATTTCGCAAAAAAAATCGTTCAGAAAAATAACGAACCCAACAATAAGGAACTCAAAAATAAGGAAGCCTATAATAAGTTACCCTTAAGAAACTCACAGCTTTTTACAATAATGGGTGCAGGTGTGGTTGGTGCTTTATCATACACATTTTCAGATTCATTTTGGTTTAGTGCCGTTGAAGGAGAAGTATATGCGTTATCATCATTTTTCACCGCTATCGTATTCTGGGCCGGGCTTAAATGGGAACAACGTGCTGATCAACCTCGCGCAGACCGCTGGCTGGTATTGATCTTTTTCCTGATGGGCCTGTCGATCGGCGTCCACTTGCTCAACCTGCTTACCATACCGGCAATCGTAATGATTTATTACTTTAGAAAATATAGAGTAACGCTGAAGGGAAGCATCTTAGCGTTTTTAACCGGATGCCTGATAACCGGCCTGGTCCAGATATTCGTTATCCAGTACAGCGTAAAAGGTGCCGGTGCATTTGATGTTTTCTTTGTTAATAACCTGGGGCTACCGTTTTTTTCCGGCTTCATTGCTTTTTTTCTTTTGACTGCCTTATTAATGATGCTGACAATTCGCTATGCATCAAAGAAAAAATATTATTTCTTAAAACTAGGCACCTTTAGCCTTATGTTCATGTTGCTTGGATATTCAACCTATCTAACGACCATGCTCAGGTCAAATGCAAATCCTGCCATGGATATGTTTAACGTTGATAATCCAATTGCACTCGAAGGTTACCTGGGACGTGAACAATATGGCGACTGGCCAATTATCTATGGACCCGATTTCACCGAACAGGCGCCGGTTATTCCAGGGAAAGAAATTTATACAAAGAGTGATAACAAATACGTATCTGCCGGCAGACCAGGAAAATCAGACTGGTCCAATGCACCCGGTGCCCACCTGTTTCCACGCATGTGGGATGCAGGCAATGATCGCAACCAACACAGCGTTTACCGCAACTATGCCGGGCTTGAGGAAGGGGAATCTCCTACCCTGGCCAGCAATATCAGGTATTTCGCATCATACCAGTCCGGCTGGATGTATATGCGCTATTTCATGTGGAATTTTGCCGGCAAACAAAACGATTTACAGGGATATGGAAATATACGTGACAGCAATTGGATAAGTGGTATACCCTTCGTTGATAACGTGATGTATGGTCCACAGAAAAATCTACCCGATAGCATTCGTCTGAACAATAAAGCTCACAATGAACTGTTCATGTTGCCGCTTGCATTAGGACTTGCCGGTATGTTTTTTCAATACAAAAAGAACCGACAACAATTTCTCGTGAATTTGCTCCTGTTCTTTTTTACCGGGCTTGCCATAGTTATTTACATAAACCAGGCGGGCCTTCAGCCGCGGGAAAGAGATTATTCTTTTGTCGGGTCTTTTTATGCGTTTGCCATTTGGATCGGACTGGGATCAATATGGATCAGCAGTCAGATAGGGCGTTATATAAAACCTGTTCATGCAGCTTGTATTACCATATCTCTATGTATGGCAGTTCCTTTACTAATGGCAGAACAGGAATGGGATGATCACGACCGATCCAAAAAAACGCTGGCCAGGGATATGGCAAAAGATTACCTGGAAAGTTGCCCGAAAAATGCCATTCTTTTTTCTTTCGAAGACAATGATACTTATCCGCTATGGTTCGCACAGGAAGTGGAAGGTATAAGGCCAGACGTACGAGTGATGGTCAATACACTTACCGGAACCGATTGGTATCTTAATCAGCTGCGCTATAAAGTAAATGAAAGCGCACCATTTGATGTGATATTCACGAAAGAACAAACCCAGGGGAACAAACGTGACGTCCTCTATTACTCAAAACTTCCCGGTTTCGACCAGGAGAAATACTATGATCTTCACAGCACATTAAAAAATGTGGTTGCCAGCGATGATCCACGCTACACCGGAACTACTGAAGATGGCGAAACCTATCATCTTTTGCCCATGCGCAAATTCAGTGTACCGGTAAATGTAGACGCAGTCAAAAAAAGTGGATTGGTTAACCCTGGTGACAGTGTTGTAAATGAACTGAAGCTGGACTTATCCGGAAAAAATTATCTTCTTCGGAATGATCTCACCATGTTGTCAATTATCGCCACAAGTAATTTTGAAAGGCCGGTTTGTTTTACTTCAAATTCATCGTTAAATGAGTTGGGGCTTGACAAATATGCAAGACTGGAAGGCCTGGTTTACAGGTTGGTACCGGTAGAAAATTCGGAAGTTGATAATGAGAGATCATATAAACACATAATGGATCAATTTGAATATGGCAATACTGATAAAGAAGACGTTTACCTGGATGAAGACAATCGTCGCCGGTTAAATATTATCAAACTGGCTCATGCTCAACTTGCGATTAGTCTTGCAAACGCCGGCAGGAAGGATCGGGCCAGAGAAATTTTACAAAAGTTTGATAACAAGGTGAAGTCCTCAAATCTTCCATATGGCATGACGACCAACCGTGGTAATCAGCATAATGCTATTTCTTCTGAATTTCTGAGAGCTGCGTATTTAAGTGGTGATCTGGTATTGGCAAAGAAGATAAGCGCGGACCTGAAAAAAGATTTAAGACAACAACTTAATTATTACCGTTTACTGGGTGATGAATACCTGCAGGACGAACAACTTGCCCAATATGCCTATCAGCAGATGCAGGGCAAACCGGCGGACCTGGCAGACAGGCAATTATCTTTTGTAAACGACATAGTTTCGTCGTTTCAATTATTGCGACAGTTAGAAAGCTGGGAAAATAACTTAAGCAAATAAATCAGGCAAGTCAATTGAGCTAGTTCACAAGTCTATTGAGATTTCACAAGTCACTTGAGCTTTCACAAGTCTTTTGAGAAAGTTCAATTAGCGAATAAATTAAGCAATTAATGATCTTATGGCAAGCTCGTAACCTTTGAGGCCGAGACCGAAAATACTTCCTTTTGCTTTGGCAGAAACATGAGACAGTTTCCGGAAGTCCTCACGGGCATGCACGTTTGAAATATGCACTTCAACGACGGGTGCTTTTATAGCAGCAATGGCATCACCAATGGCTACAGAGGTGTGTGTATATGCAGCGGGGTTAATAACAATACCATCATAATCAAAACCAAACTTCTGAATTGCATCAACAATCTCGCCTTCGATATTGCTCTGATAATAAGTAATATTCACTCCAGGAAATAGATCCTTTAAGGTTTCGAAGTATTCTTCGAATGACTGGTTCCCGTATACGCCAGGTTCGCGTTTGCCAAGAAGGTTTAGATTCGGTCCATTAATGATTGCAATTTTCATAATCCTAAGTTAATCACATTCATAAGAAAATTAAATGAAAAAGCGCGCATCTTTTTAAATGCACGCTTCAATAAGTTTTTGTCAGTATAAAACAGATTCTTAAACGCTCTCCTTAATCATCCTGATAAAATCATCAAACAGATACCTGCTATCATGAGGCCCAGGCGTGCTTTCAGGGTGATATTGCACCGAAAACGCGGGCCTGTCTTTCATCCTTATACCTTCGATAGAATTATCATTCAGATTCACATGCGTTATTTCTACGTTTGAAGAATTTTTGACCGATTCAGGATCAACGCCGAAACCATGATTTTGTGTAGTTATCTCGCAAATGCCGGTGATAATATTTTTGACCGGGTGATTCAAACCACGATGACCATGATGCATTTTGAAAGTAGGAATATCATTAGCGAGTGCAAGCAATTGGTGGCCGAGACAAATTCCAAATGTTGGCACTTTTTCTTCAAGTATATCCTTCACGGTATTTACTGCATACTCCATAGAAGCCGGATCACCAGGACCATTTGAGATAAAATATCCTGTTGGTTTAAAGGCCCGCAACTCTTCTATTTTTGTTTTTGCCGGGAACACTTTTACATAAGCACCCCGCTCAACCATACATTCGAGGATGTGTTTTTTTGTGCCATAATCCAGCACAGCAACACGGATTGAAGAACTCTCATCACCTAGCGCATACGCTTCACCGGTAGACACCACACTGGCCAGTTCCAGGCCGGCCATTGAAGGTGTTTTTGCAAGTTCCTTTTTCAGTTCTTCGATATCGGTAATCTCTGAAGAAATAATGCAGTTCATAGCTCCCTGTTGTCTTACATGGGTTACGAGTGCACGGGTATCCACATCTTCGATACAAACAATATTATTCGCAATAAGGTAATCTTCAACAGAACCCACCGCCATCTTACGGCTATACTGCTCTTCCAGGTTACGCGCTATTAAACCGCGGATCTTTATGTTGGACGATTCAACGTCACTATCCTTTACACCATAGTTGCCAATATGCACGTTGTTCATGATAACAACCTGTCCGTAGTAACTGGGATCAGTAAAAACTTCCTGGTAGCCGGTCATACCTGTTGTAAAGCAAATTTCGCCTGAGGTAGTTCCAATCCTGCCAAAAGCTTTACCAAAATGTACCGTGCCATCTTCGAGCAACAATACAGCCGTTTTATGTTGAGTTGTAGCCATTTTAAAAGTTTTGCAAAGAAACAGATTTATCAGGAGGATCGTGGAAATTTTATACCCGTTTTTTCCTCACTCAAACAAAGTCCGGTATGGTACCTGGTTTTATTTCTTATCTATTTCTATTTACCATGTATGATGATTACCAGTTACTTAAATAGGAGTATCCTTTCATTCAACCTTCGTTTAACACTTAATCCTCTGCTATTCCGTTAAACCTTTTAACAATCAGCCAGTCTGAACTTACAAACAACCCTGTTATGAAAACAATAAAATTTTTGACGATCTCTTTCGTCTGCCTCACATTACTACAGTATTCATCAATTGCCCAACAAGCTGATACAGATTCAACCCACTTGCCCGGTGCAGATTTCAGCCTGGAAGGCGCGCTGGAAATGTTTAAAAAAGCCAACAGCCCTGAAGAATTTGAAAAGCTGCTCAATGCAGAAGATAACAAAGTGAATAATCTTGATTTGAACGAAGATGGAACTACTGACTATATAAAGGTTATTAACCGGAAGGAAAATGATGTTCTTATTTTTGTGTTACAGGCTGTTATTTCAGAGACCGAGAACCAGGACATTGCGGTGATAGAACTCGAAAAAAATGGCACCGGATCAGCCTTGATCCAGATAGTAGGTGATGAAGATATATATGGTGAGGAGACAATTGTTGAACCATCCTGGGAAGGCTCTGCTGCTTCAGACGCCGTTTCCAGTACCGATAATAATCCGGATTACAGCTTTGTACATTCCGCAACCCACGGTCCTAATATTTCTATGGATTTACCAGGGGATGGTGCCGGTAATTTCCATTCAATTGGATCAGTTGATGCCATTATTGTAAATGTATGGACCTGGCCATCTGTAAGGTTCGTATACGCCCCTGGTTACCGGGTATGGATATCACCCTGGTCATGGAATGCAAGGCCCAACTGGTGGCGTCCATGGAGGCCATTGAGCCGGGCTGCATACCGCCCTTTTCACTATCAATATCGTCACAGGTATGTGATAGTTCCAACCAGGCGGGTAGCCCGTGCAAGAGTTATATACAGACCCGCACGTGTTACATCAATAACTGTCAGAACAAGGAACCAGGTTGCGGTTAACCATTTCCGTACTACCAGGACAACGCGGTCGGTGACAGTTAATAAAACTTACAAACAACGCCATGCAACCCGTTCCAACACCACCGTGCATGGAAGAAACGGAAAGGTCACCCATACAAAGACAACTGTAAAGAGAAAAAGATAAATCCAGGCAATCTTACACTTTGTAAATAAGGACATATTGCATAGCACATATTGCATAGGACTATCTGCCAGGCTTAACGGGCCAAAAATTGCCTGGCCAGGCTCATGTACCCAGGCTCATGTACCAAAAAAAACCGACCATTGGGTCGGCTTTTTTAAAATCATTAAATTTTGTTATCAGGACTTGTCAGCCTTTTTTTCTTTCTTTTTCATTTTCTCGCTCACCATTTCCCGGTATTTGGTCATTTGTTCAGGAGTTAGGAATGCAGCAAGCTTCGTTTCCTTTTCTTCCTTCATCTTCATTTTAGCTTCTTTCTGAGCGTCTTTTGAAATCGAAGCATCTTGCGAAAGCGCGTCCGCTTTTCCTTTATACTCTTTACTCACAGCATCATATTTCGCAATTTGATCTGAAGTCAACTTTAATTCAGATTTCACTTTAGCGTCCCATTCTGCTGCACTTTTATCTTTATCCTGAGCAAATCCCGCAGTAGTAAAAATAGCAGTAGCCATCAGGGCAAACAATAATTTTTTCATAATTGAACATTTTAAATTTATATAATTAAGTACCAAAAAATGATACCGTATCAGGTCCGGTAAAAATATTTCATCTTCAACTTTTAATGATATCCGGTTTTATTTTAGTGATATCTACGTTCTACTCTTAAAAACTTGTGCCAAGGCCAGCCTTTCTGACTCATTTTAACGACATATTATGAATACAAAATACATGTCATGAAAACTTAAGACATATTATAAAAATTTAAATCTAGTTGATAAAAGACTTACACTGTCAGGTTTATCTCCCTTCATGGTGCAACACTAAAAGGCCCCTCACCACACAATGTGGAGAGGGGCCTTTTAGATATTTATCAAACAAATTATTCCGCTGACTTCTCTTCCTTCGGCGCTTCTGCTGATGGAGCAGCTGCTGCTTCCGAAGCATCTTTAGGAGCATCTGCTTTTTTAGCAGTGGAACGACCACGACGGGTTCTTTTTGCACCTTCTTTGCCTTCTTCTTTTGTCTTACCGTAAACTTCGTTGAAATCAACCAGTTCAATCATACCCATTTCAGCATTATCCCCGGCACGAATACCAAGTTTAATTACACGGGTATAACCACCCGGGCGACCAGCAATTTTTTCAGCAATGGTGCTGAATAATTCCTGAACAGCCACTTTATCCTGGAGGTAACTGAATACAACACGACGTTGGTGAGTTGTATTGTCTTTTCCTTTTGTGATCAGGGGCTCAACATACACACGCAGCGCTTTTGCTTTTGCAAGTGTTGTTACAATTCTTTTGTGTTCAAACAACTGGCAGGCCAGGTTGCTCAGCAACGCCCTCCTGTGAGAAGCGGTTCTGCTTAGATTCTTAATTTTGTCGCCGTGACGCATGACTTGTGATTTTGAGGATCTTCATCAGATCCCTGTGAATAATTACCGGCTGTACCGTGTCAGGAATTACAGCCTACTATTAATAAAAAAATACGGTTAAAGGCACTGGTCCTTTACCCGTAAATAATTAAAGCTCTTCTTTATCCAATCCGAGTTTGCTCAGATCCATTCCGAAATGCAATCCTCTTTCAGCCAGCACCTGCTCAATTTCAGCAAGTGATTTCTGACCAAAGTTTCTGAATTTCATCAGGTCTTCCTGCTCGTATTGAACCAGTTCGCTGAGTGAATTGATTTTTGCAGCTTTCAGACAGTTGAATGCACGTACAGAGAGGTCCAGGTCTTCCAGTGGAGTCTTCAGGATCTTTCTGAGTTGCAGCATTTGCTCATCTACAACATCTTCTTTTTTGTCTTCTTTGCTGTCGAAAGTGATGTTTTCATCAGTGATGATCATCAGGTGCTGAATCAGGATACGGCTTGCTTGTTTAACCGCTTCTTCAGGGTGGATGGTACCATCTGTAGAAACATCCATGATCAGTTTTTCGTAGTCAGTACGTTGTTCCACACGAGTATTCTCGATGGCATACTTTACGTTTTTGATCGGTGTAAAGATCGCATCAGTTGGGATATAACCAAATGGTGCGTCTTTGATCTTATTATCTTCTGCCGGAACATATCCACGTCCCTTGGAGATTGTTAATTCAATATCCAGTTTTGCAGAAGTATCAAGCACGCAGATCTGAAGTTCAGGATTCATCACATCGAAGCTTTGAGTAGCTTCTCCGATCATCCCTGCAGTAAATTCAGATTTATTCTTAATGCTTAAAGTGATTTTTTCCTGACCAACCTCATGATCAACTTTCTTCTTCAATCTAACCTGTTTCAGGTTAAGAATGATTTCCACTACATCTTCAGAGATCCCCTTGATGGTTGCGAATTCATGATCCACCCCTTCAATACGGATTCCGATGATAGCGTATCCCTCCAGCGAACTCAACAATACCCTACGCAAAGCATTACCAATGGTTACACCAAATCCTGGCTCCAGAGGACGAAACTCGAACTGAGCTTCGAAATCAGAGGCCTTTTGCAGAATAATTTTGTCTGGCTTTTGGAAGTTTAAAATGGCCATATTGTTATATATGATTTTAGATTTACGATTTTCTGACCTGTCTTAGTTATCAAGGCAAACGGATTATCAATTGCCCATCAGTAACCATTACTTGGAATACAACTCCACAATCAGCTGTTCCTTGATATTCTCAGGAACGTTTTCTCTTTCCGGATACGTAATGAAAGTTCCTTTGAACTCTGATTCGCTCCAGTCGAGCCAGCTGAATTTCACATTCTTACCACGGGCCTGGCCTGTTATCGCAGTGTTTGCTCTGTCTTTTTCTTTCAGACTGATCACATCACCTGGTTTCAGTTGGAATGATGGCACGTTTGTGATCTCACCATTTACTGCAATGTGTTTATGTGATACAAGCTGACGAGCAGCAGGGCGTGAAGGTGCAAGACCTAAACGGTAAACTGCATTATCGAGACGCGCCTCAAGAAGTTTAATCAGGTTTTCACCTGTTACACCTTTGATACGTGCTGCTTCTTCAAAAGTTTTACGGAATTGTTTCTCGAGTACACCATAAGTGTATTTCGCTTTTTGTTTTTCCTTCAATTGCAATGCATACTCACCCGGAGCCTTACGTTTACGGGTAGGTCCGTGCTGACCTGGAGGAAAACTGTTTTTTGTAAGATACTTACCATTTCCAAGGATCGGCTCGCCGAAAATCCGGCAGATCCTGGTTTTAGGTCCTGTGTAACGTGCCATAATTGTTTAGATGATTTTTTAGTTACGATGTACGATCAGTAAAAATCTTAAAAATGAATCGCACACCTTTTTATGAAAATAATTATTTGCTGTTCACTGGATCTCCAATAAACAACAAATAATTGTATTAAAAGTTATACTCGTCTTTTCTTAGGAGGACGGCAACCGTTATGTGGTAAAGGTGTCACGTCTTTAATCATCACTATCTCAATACCTGAGTTAGATAAAGAACGGATTGAACTTTCACGCCCAGCACCAGGACCTTTTACAAATACATCCACTTTCTTTACCCCGGCATCAAAAGCAGTTTTTGCTGCATCTGCTGCTGCCATCTGGGCTGCATACGGTGTATTTTTCTTGGAACCTTTAAAACCCATCTTACCTGCGCTGCTCCAGGAAATAACCTGGCCGGTCTTATTGGTAATGCTGATGATGATGTTGTTGAAACTTGCCACGATGTGAGCATCGCCATAGTTCTCAACCTTTACAATTCTTTTTTTTGCAGCGGCTTTTGCGCTGGCTTGTGCTTTTGCCATAAATCAATACAATTGGAGGTAATCAATTAACATTTATGAATATGTCCCGTCTTCTACGGGAAAGTCCCGTTCGTAAACAGGAAGGTCCCGTGTTTTACAGGAATGAACCGATCCTACTCCCTTACGGGTATCTGGCACCGGTTCAATATTTTTATTTA
Organism: Flavitalea sp.; assembly: GCF_035489435.1. Classification (NCBI taxonomy): domain Bacteria; kingdom Pseudomonadati; phylum Bacteroidota; class Chitinophagia; order Chitinophagales; family Chitinophagaceae; genus Flavitalea; species Flavitalea sp. The sequence continues at coordinate 8,176 of NZ_DATHKG010000020.1, read as the reverse complement.
CTATTTCTTGGCGGCTTTCTTCTTACCGGCAACTGTCTTACGTTTACCTTTACGGGTACGGCTGTTGGTACGTGTACGTTGTCCACGAACCGGCAAACCTTTACGATGACGGAGACCACGGTAGCAGGCGATATCAAGCAAACGCTTGATGCTCATCTGAACTTCAGAACGAAGCTGACCTTCAACCTTAAATTCATTCGTGATGATGGTACGGATAGCATTCAGCTCATCATCATTCCATTCATTTACTTTCTTATTAACATCTATCCCAGCTTTGTTCAGTATATACTGAGCAGTTGTGAGGCCAATGCCAAAGATATAAGTAAGGCCTATTTCGCCTCTTTTAGTTTTTGGTAAGTCTACACCGGCAATACGAGCCATAGTTTATTTTTGTTTTTATATTTTGAATTTCAATTGTAACCACAATTGATAAAGGACATAGATGCAATTACAATTGACAATCCGGTTTCTATCTTATCCTTGTCTTTGTTTGAATCTTGGGTTCTTTTTGTTGATTACATACAAAATACCCTTCCTGCGAACGATTTTGCAATCAGCGCTGCGCTTTTTAATAGATGCACGAACTTTCATAATATCTGTTTTAAACTATTATTTATACCTGAAAATGATCCTTCCCCTGGTCAAATCATAAGGGCTCATCTCCACTCCCACTTTATCACCAGGCAAAATCCTGATATAATTCATTCTCATCTTCCCTGAAATTGTTGCCAATATTTCATGACCATTTTCCAGCTTAACCCTGAACATTGCATTGGAAAGGGCTTCGATGATTGATCCATCCTGTTTTATAAGTGGTTGTTTACCCATACTATTTTTCGGAGCGCAAAGATAGGATATTCAGCGGGAAATAAGAAAAAATTAGGATCTTTTTACCTTTTGAAGTAAAAAGTCCCCTATTTTCCGCTGATATCGCTTAAAACCGTCGTTTTCAGGCTGGGTTTAGCTCTACTTTTGTCATGGAGAGATAATGATTCTGTAGTTCATGCACATAAATGGCCTGGTGCAATCTTCGCTTATCCTCCCTCCACCAGATTTCGATATTACTGAAATCGTCTTTTTTAGGCAAATGAATCCTGAATGAATTCTTGCTATATTTTACGGAACCGTCACCGTTTTCCTGTTTTTCAAAGCCCAGTTTAATCAGCTGCGCTTCATCCAGAACAATCGGGTACACTTCCTCCGGTTTAAACCAGAACTCCTGCACCGATGTTTCTACACAAATCTCTTTATCCTCCCTATTCAGCTCTTTCACTACGCCCTCCCACTGCTGGCCCTCGTATTCGGCCATTACAATATCTCCCGCCTTTAAATCGCTCAACTTGATCATATAAGAAATGTTTTAGACTATCAAATTAAGGATTTTTTGCAAAAATCCCGCCAGCAGGTCAAAACACACAAGTATTCGGCTGTTCCTGACTGTGAATTCACCTGGCCAGATGCTAACCTTCCCTGAAGTTAACCTTTGCCAGATACTAACCTTTGCTTCAAGTTAACCTTTGCCAGATGCTAACCGTTGCCTCATGTTAACCATTGCTGGATGCTAACCTTTGCCTATGTTAATCTTTGCTGGAAATTAACCTGTTGATAGAATTACTCCTGGTCGATATACCTTTTCGTGATCTGATCGTATGAATCTATCCTTCTGTCGCGCAGAAATGGCCAATGTGTACGGTACCGATCCGTTTTTGATAGGTCTATCTCCTCCACCATCACTTCCTCCTGGTCATGAGAAGCACGGTAAAGCACAGTTCCGAAAGGATTACAGATAAACGATCCTCCCCAGAATTTCATAGCACCTTCCTGCTCAAATCCTACCCTGTTCACACTCACCACATGAACTCCGTTTGCCACCGCATGACTCCGCTGGATCGTCTGCCAGGCATTGTATTGTTCCGTATTAGTGGCTTCATCCTGGGAAGTTGCCCAGCCAATAGCTGTCGGATAAAACAGGATCTCCGCACCCATCAGGGAGGTAATTCGAGCTGCCTCGGGATACCATTGATCCCAACAGATCAGCACTCCGAATGTAGCATATTTGGTTTTCCAGACTTTGTAACCAAGATCGCCTGGCGTGAAATAAAACTTTTCGTAATAAGCCGGATCATCCGGGATATGCATCTTGCGGTATTTACCAAGATATTTACCGTCAGCATCAATCACTGCAGTTGTATTATGATACAATCCCTGGGCTCTTTTCTCGAATAGTGAGGCAATGATCACAACATCCAGTTCTGCCGCTACCGTACTGAGGGTTTCAGTAGATGGCCCGGGAATTGGTTCTGCCAGGTTGAAATATTCATAATCTTCCACATCACAGAAATACAGGGATGTAAACAGCTCCTGTAAACAGATAATCTGCGCACCTCTGGATGCTGCTTCCCTAACCTTGGCAACAGCTTTAGCCAGGTTTTCCGACTTTTCGCTGGTACAACTCATCTGGACCATTCCTATTTTAACCATAATTCAAACCTTTTAAACCTTGGGAAAAAAGTGATTTCGATAAGCAGACTGTCAGCGCTCTATATTAACGGAAACCGGTGCTCAGAAACGGCGCAAAATTACACATTTTCTGCTTATGAAACTGAGATCTGTTCAAGTAAAAGCCCGGATAAAAGGTTAAAAAATTATCCTTTTATCCGGGCTTTATTCAGAGAGCAAATTCTTTATCAGAAGAGCAAATTATTAATTCTGCCCCATCTGCCTGAGATATGCCACATGCGATGCAACTGCAAGGCGCATACGTGGATATTCAATATAGTTTATACCGTATTCCTGGCAAGCCTGTTTGATGATCTTGCTGATAGCAGGATAATGTACGTGGGAAATCTTTGGGAAAAGATGATGTTCAACCTGGAAATTCAATCCGCCAACCAGCCAGCAGATAACCTTGTTACCTGTTGCGAAATTCGCGGTTGTTTTAATCTGGTGCACAGCCCACTCATCTTCAAGTCTGCCTGTTTTTTCATCTGGCATCGGGAAATGTGTGTGTTCAACTGTATGAGCTAACTGGAACACAATACTTAAGATGAAACCTGAAAACAATCCATAAACCAGGAAGCCTATCGCCCAATTACCAACTCCAACCACTGCTATCGGTAATGCCACGAAAAGGAGCAGGTGCAACACTTTGAAGGCCCAGAATGAAATATGATCCATACGTGTCATCTTTTTCAAAGGCACGCTTCCAACTCTTTTCAGGAAGTACTTTTTGTAATCTGTAACAAAGATCCAGTACAGGTACAGTAAAGAATAAGCCGCCCAAAAATAGAGGTGTTGATATTTATGAATCTTGTAGAATTTCTGAGTGTCGCACAAACGAAGGAATGGTTTCGCGTCAATATCATCATCAAGGCCGTCAACGTTTGTATATGCGTGGTGGATTACATTGTGTTTTGTTTTCCACATAAAAATATTTGCACCAAGAAAATTGAGTGACAATGCAGCGAGGTCATTCACCCATTTGTAACGGCTGAAGCTTCCATGCCCGCCATCATGCATCACGTTAAAACCGATGGCAGCTGTGAAGCCGCCGAGTGCAATGCATTCAATCAACGCCAGCCAAACGGGCGGCGTGAAGAATACCAGGTGAATATAGGTACCGATAAGACCTAAAACAAGTACGATCGCTTTGAAGTAAAGGTGAAAGTTGCCGGTAGAAGGTTTACCTGATTCCTGGAAATACGCAGATATTCTCTTTTTCAGTTCGCCATGAAATGAAGTAGGAACTGAAGAGAATTTTGGCATTATCATATTAGAAAATTAAATTTTTGGACAATTACAAAGTTGATAAACAGACGCAAATCTACGCTTATCCGCCTGCATTTAAGTCAGAATAGTGTAAGATTGAAGAACCCTTACATTAATTTAAGGTTTCTTACTGAAAAACCCTTAAATAGCTTCGTTTTTGATAAAACGCTGAGAACAGTCTATTGTTTCAGGAATTTCAAAAACTTTAAGAGTCAGTTCCAGGGTTTATATTAGTCAGTTCCAGGATTTAAAACCTTTATAGATTCAGGTTTCAACCTGTATAATTGAATCAAGCGATTTGATGCCGATCTTTTTCTGGCTGATAAATCCTTCTGCATATTTTACTCCAAGTCTTTTGCCCAGCATTCTTGCTCTTGCGATAACACTGTCCAGGAAATCAGGTGTTGAGATATAGGTTACGGGCCCATCCTGGTCTCCTTCCGAATTAAAGAACTGTGTTGAATATGCCTCTATTGCCTTCATTCTTTGTTCAAACACATCACTGATATCGATCAGCAGATCTGGTTCATGATACCAGTCCTGAATATAATGCAAGACAATCTTTGGCCGCCATTTTTCCTGCAACCGTCCCGATTCGTTACGCGTTTCGATTTTTACCAGGCCTGACAGGTATGCTGCATCAGCAATAAGGTGTCCGGCTCTTCCATGATCCGGGTGACGATCATCCAGCACATTCCCCAGTATTACATCAGGCTGATATTTCCGGATCGCTGCTATCAGTTTCAGAACATGTTCTTCATCGTTTTTAAAAAAACCATCCCTGAATTTCAGGTTCTCCCTTATACTCACACCCATGGTCTTTGCTGCAGCAGCAGCTTCTGCATATCTTGTTTCAATAGAGCCACGGGTTCCAAGTTCCCCCTGTGTAAGATCAACGATCCCAACTTTTTTCCCAAGCCTTATTTCATTGATTATAGTGCCCGAACACCCCAGTTCTACATCATCAGGATGAACGCCTATGGCCAGTATGTCCAGTTTCATGTCTTATTTATCTTGAATTGTTTAAAAAAATTATGAATTATGAGTTATGAATTATGAAAGGAGTTTAGAAATCAGGAGTTATGAATTAATTAATCATTTCATAACTGGTTTCATAATTCATAACTCTTAATTCATAATTCTCTTAAATGTTTTTTTGCAAAATTAATCATCTGATCAACTTCTTCGAAGGTATTATTGATTCTTTTGGAAGATCTTTTTTTACCAAGCCTTACCATTACTACCTTTTTTGAAGGTATTACTATGATGTACTGGCCCAGGATACCTCTTGCATAGAATATCCTTTCTTCATCGGGATAGATCCACCATTGGTAGCCATAATAATTACAGGCATTTCCTTTTTCATCAGGGATCATACATGGCTTAACCGAAGCTTCAAAATAATCCCTGCTGATGATTTCATTACCCTTCCATCTGCCACTGTCCAGCATCATCAGGCCAATACGGGCAAAATCACGTGCATTTGAATTGAAGCAACAATAAGCTTTTTCGTTACCACCTTCTTTGTCTGCGCTCCATAGCGCCGGATGTTCAGCGCCAAGTGGCTTCCATAACTTTTCGGAGGCATAACTGCTGAGAGACTTTCCGGTTACTTTTTCAATGATCATACCAAGTAACTGCGTGTCCCCCGACTTATAATTATGTTCAGATCCCGGTGTCTTCACGATGTTTACGCTGGCTGCTGTTTCATTGGCGTGATCGCCATAATAGATTTCAGTTGTTACAGATAAAGGATTTGCATAGGATTCATCCCAGTCGCTTCCACTACTCATGGTAAGCAGGTCAACAATCTTAAGCTCCTTTTTTCTGCCCTCATTAAATTCCGGCAGGTATTTACCTACAGGATCATTTACAGAACCAATAAGGCCATCTTTAATGGCAGTACCAATGAGGAGGCTGGTAATGCTTTTTGCCATTGAAAAAGAATTTGACAAAGAGGAATCGCTATAACCGTCCCAGTAATGTTCCATTATTACCTGGTCATTTTTAATAACCAGGAATGAAACTGTTTCGAGCTTTCTAAGTAGACTATCAAGATCCGGCGGCAGTTTTGTTTTATTAAGATCTGCTGAAACAAGGAGTGGCTGTGGATTGCCAGTGCTCACCGTGTTATTGGGGAAAATAGTATAATCGTCAATATCTGCAAAGTTGTAAGCTACAGCCTTAAACAGGTAAGTTTTGCCTGATACCAGCGCGAAAATTGAAATCAGGGCAATCAAACTCACCAATATAATTGCAAGCATCCGCAGGAACTTCAGCATAAGCAGTATTTTTCAGTGAATATAATGATTTGGCCTAAGCTGCGGTATTCAGCGCAGATGACTTGCGAACAAAAGCCTCGTTTTACTGTTTTATTGCAGGACTTTCACCAACGGTTGAGTTTTGGCTAATTCCCCGATGTGAAGTAGTTTCGCAAATCGTTTATTTTCAGAATGAATCATCATCTAAACATTAAATCAATAAATTAATATGGCCTACGATGTAATTGTTCTTGGCAGCGGTCCCGGTGGTTATGTGGCAGCAATCCGAGCTTCGCAGCTGGGTTTCAAAACAGCTATCATTGAAAAAGAAAGTCTCGGCGGTGTTTGTCTCAACTGGGGTTGTATACCGACAAAGGCTCTTTTGAAAAGTGCCCAGGTTTTTGACTATATAAAACACTCTAAGGATTTTGGTATTGAGGCTAGTGGCCAGCCAAATTTTGAAGCGGTGATCAAACGCAGCCGTGGTGTGGCTGATAAAATGAGCCGGGGCGTCCAGTTCCTGATGAAGAAAAACAAGATTGATGTGGTGATGGGTACTGGTGTACTTAAAGCTAAAGGACAAATTGAAGTGACCGCGGCAGATGGAAAAACCCAGCTGGTTGAAGGCAAACACATTATCATTGCTACAGGTGCCCGTAGCCGTGAGTTGCCAAATCTTAAACAAGATGGCAAAAAAGTAATAGGTTACCGCGAGGCCATGTCTTTACCATCCCTGCCTAAAAGCATGATAGTTGTTGGAAGTGGTGCTATTGGTGTTGAATTCGGATATTTTTATAACAGCATGGGGACAAAAGTTACCATTGTTGAATTTTTGCCAAGGGTGGTTCCTGTTGAAGATGAAGACATTTCAAAAGAACTTGAAAAGAACCTGAAAAAATCAGGGATCGAAGTGTTAACCAGCTCTGAAGTACTTAGCCTTGACACTTCAGGCAATGGCGTTAAAGCAAAAGTGAAAACACCAAATGGTGAAATTGTTCTTGAAGCAGAAGTGGTATTGAGCGCAGTTGGTGTTAGTGCTAACATTGAAAACATCGGACTTGAAACGCTCGGCATCAAAACCGATAAAGGACGTGTTGCCGTTGATAAATTTTATAAAACCAACGTGGAGGGATTTTATTCCATCGGAGATTGCGCTCCCGGTCAGGCACTGGCACATGTTGCTTCGAAGGAAGGAATTATTTGTGTTGAAGCAATCGCTTATGCTGAAAAGAAGCATGCTCACCAACCTGAAGCACTTGATTACAACAATGTTCCCGGATGTACTTACTGTAGTCCGGAAGTTGCTTCAGTTGGCTATACAGAAAAACAGGCTAAGGATGCCGGTTATGAAGTGAAGGTTGGTAAGTTTCCGATGAGCGCATCCGGAAAGGCTTCAGCAGCCGGGCATACCGAAGGTTTTGTGAAAGTAATCTTTGACGCAAAATACGGCGAATGGCTGGGTACACATATGATTGGTTACAATGTAACGGAGATAATCGTCCAGACTGTTACCGCACGCAAACTTGAAACCACATATCATGAAGTACTCAACAGCATCCATCCGCACCCAACCATCAGCGAGGGAATTAAAGACGCGATTGAAGTGGCGTATGGAGAAGCAATCCATTTATGAGTTATGAATTATGAGTGATGAGTTATGAGTTAAGTGGTAAGTGGTGAGTGGTGAGTGTGTTTGAAGTTAGAGTTATTAGAGATATTTTTTAGGTTCCCCGTCTTGAAAGGCGGGGAATTTGTTTTTATAAGTTTTTTGCGAGCAATATATTGGGGTTTATCATTAGTTTTTAGAGAATTTTTCTGGCGGAAATACCAATAGCATTTATCTTCCGTTTTCATGGAAATGTTCTGTTACCTATGAAAAAACTACTTGCGATCCTGGTGTTAGTGCTCTTGTTTATTTCAGCTATATTTTCCTAATCATGCCCAGCCCGGGGTTTCACCCTGGGCTATGCGAAATCATCCCGGGATTTCTCCCTGGACAACGCGAAATCATCCCGGGATTTCTCCCTGGGCTACGCGAAATCATCCACCACCGGGGTTGTGATGATTCAACGTTCAATCATAATGCATCATTCATCCCCCGGGGTTTCAACCTGGCTATGCGAAATCAACCCCCATCACAGTTGTCG
>NZ_DATHKG010000019.1:0-13200 GCF_035489435.1 Flavitalea sp. | reverse complement strand
CCGTCAACATGGATGAATACAAAGAAAAACAACGGAAACAACAAATAGCTACCTTAGAAAAAAAACTCGCTAAATTAACAAACCAAGCAGCATGATTGAGCTCGGTGAAAGAAGTTATATAAAAGTGGTGAGTGGTGAGTGGAGTTATGAGAGTGTGAGTTGAGTTATGAACATTACATATTGCAGTTTTTTAATATGCCTCCAGCATTGAATGTTATCATATTATTAAATGTTTCCCTAACCAATGCCGACTCCACGGCAGTGTCCTGAAAGCTATTTAGGAATCCCGAAACTGCCCAAAAGCCATGTTGAATTGTTTAATAAGCAGTGTAAAACAGGGACACTGAACCCGTAAGCTATGTTTAGTGAAAGTGTCGCCAGTTAAGGGTTTCATGCGAAATTGCAGATACAGCAAGCCCTTTTTCCGACGTGGAACAGTTATCAACACGGTGGGGATATTCAAATCTTCCGGAGACTAGCGCGTTTCCTATTTTTGATGCTGTCATTTGGTGCCGTACGTACGGCATTAAAAGGGAAACCGGTGCAAATCCGGTGCTATCCCCGTAGCTGTAAACTCCCTGGCGCCAGTTGTGCCGGGCTGTTCAAACTACATACCACTGTCGATAATAGGATGGGAAGGTAATGAACAGCGGAGTAAGCCAGAAGACCTGCCAGTTGACAAACACTGTCCGCTTTCGGAGGAAAGGCAATAGTGGCTGGAATTTTTATTTCAACCGGTTATTCTTTTATTGATGCCTCCTTATTGTGACTGCCGGCAGGCAAATAAAATTGTCATCTACTAAATATACTTGCGATGGAAACTGAATTGTTGTTAAGAGAAAATAAGGATCGTTTTGTTATCCTTCCGATAAATTATCCCAGGGTTTGGGAAATGTATAAAAAACACGAAGCCAGTTTCTGGACTGCCGAGGAAATTGACCTCAGTGGTGATATGAAAGACTGGTCATCCTTAAACGATGGAGAAAGGCATTTTATTTCACATGTGCTGGCTTTTTTTGCTGCCAGTGATGGAATTGTAAATGAAAACCTGGCTGTAAACTTCATGAGCGAAGTGCAGTTACCTGAAGCAAGATGTTTTTATGGATTCCAGATCATGATGGAAAACATCCATTCTGAAACCTATGCCTTATTAATTGACACCTATATTAAGGATCCAAAGGAAAAGACTCGTTTATTTCATGCGATCGATACTGTTCCCGCAGTAAAGAAAAAAGCTGAATGGGCATTGCGGTGGATCAACCAGGGAAATTTTGCAGAACGCCTTGTGGCCTTTGCAGCGGTAGAAGGAATCTTCTTCAGCGGAAGCTTTTGTTCAATTTTCTGGATGAAAAAAAGGGGACTTATGCCCGGGCTTACATTCAGCAATGAGCTGATCAGTCGCGACGAGGGCCTGCATTGTGAGTTTGCCTGCCTGTTATATAGTATGCTTAATAATAAGCTTTCCCAGGAAGCTGTGCATAAGATCATTGCCGACGCAGTTATGATCGAAAAGGAATTTATTACTGAAGCTTTACCTGCAGCGCTGATAGGCATGAATGCAAAGCTGATGCAGCAATATATTGAATTCGTAGCTGACCGCTGGCTTAATGAGCTTGGTTATGATAAGATGTTCAATGCTACCAATCCTTTTGATTTCATGGAAATGATTTCGCTTGAAGGTAAAACGAACTTCTTCGAAAAACGAGTTGGAGATTACCAGAAGTCCGGCGTGATGACAGGCAATAAAGACTCGCAGACCTTCAGCCTTGAGGATGACTTTTAATTTCGAAAGATCTGCTTTTAATTAAAGATGATTTGCTGTTCCTACTAACCACGGACACGATATATACTATACCCATTAAATGTTAACGATATGCAGGTAATAAAAAGAAACGGTAAAAAAGAATCTGTAAAATTTGACAAAATTACAGCCAGGATTGAAAAACTTTGCTATGGACTTGACAGGAGATTTGTCAATTCGATAGACGTTGCGAAAAAAGTGATTGAAGGATTGTTTGATGGAGTAACAACTACTGAATTGGATAACCTGGCAGCTGAAACTGCTGCTTCGCTGACAGTGAAACATCCCGACTTTGCACAACTCGCAAGCCGGATAGCTGTAAGCAATCTGCATAAAAATACGATCAAGAGTTTCTCTAAGACCATGCATTTGTTATATGAATGCGTGGATAAAAAAGCAAACAAAAAAGCACCGCTATTATCAGATGATGTTTGGGATATCGTGCAGGAGCATGCAGAACTGCTGGACAGCACCATCATCTATGACCGTGATTACGGGTTCGATTATTTTGGGTTTAAAACACTTGAAAAATCATACCTGTTAAAAGTTGATGGTAAGGTAGTAGAACGCCCGCAGCACATGTACATGCGTGTTGCAATTGGAATACATAAAACGGATATTGAAAGTGTGATCAACACTTATCATATGATGAGCGAACGCTGGTTCACACATGCTACTCCTACCCTGTTTAATGCCGGAACACCTAAACCACAGATGAGCAGTTGTTTTTTGCTCACTATGAAGGAAGATAGCATTGATGGGATCTATGATACGCTGAAGCAAACTGCAAAGATCTCCCAAAGTGCCGGTGGTATCGGTCTCGCTATTCATGGCATACGTGCAACCGGAAGTTATATAGGAGGAACCAATGGTACCAGCAACGGTATCATTCCAATGTTGCGTGTGTTTAATGATACTGCCCGTTATGTTGACCAGGGCGGTGGAAAACGTAAAGGTGCCTTTGCGGTTTATCTCGAACCATGGCATGCGGATGTATTCGCATTCCTTGATCTTAGAAAAAATCATGGCAAAGAAGAAATGCGCGCACGCGATTTGTTTTATGCATTATGGATCTGTGACCTGTTCATGAGACGTGTTGAAGCAGATGGGCAATGGAGCTTGTTCTGCCCCCATGAAGCACCCGGATTGCAGGATTGCTGGGGCGAAGAATTTGACGCGCTTTATGAGCGTTATGAAAAAGAAGGCCGTGCAAGAAAAACAATCAAGGCACAGGATCTATGGTTCGCAATACTTGATGCACAGATTGAAACCGGTACGCCTTACATGCTTTATAAAGATGCGGCAAACAGGAAGAGCAACCAGCAAAATCTGGGTACTATAAAAAGTTCCAACCTTTGCACAGAAATCATGGAGTATACGTCACCGGATGAGGTTGCTGTTTGTAACCTGGCATCACTTGCACTTCCAAGATTTGTTATTGATGGCAAGTTCAACCACGACAAATTATATGAAGTAGCCTACCAGGTGACAAAAAACCTGAACAAGATCATCGATAATAATTATTACCCTATTGAAGAAGCAAGAAACTCAAATGTGAGACATCGCCCGATAGGTCTTGGAGTACAAGGCCTCGCGGACGTGTTCATTCTTCTTCGCCTGCCTTTTGAAAGCGATAAAGCAAAAGCACTGAACAAGGAGATTTTTGAAACAATATATTTTGCAGCAATGACTGCATCGAAGGACCTCGCAAAGCTGGAAGGTTACTATGAATCTTTCCCAGGTTCTCCTGTATCAAAAGGCGTCTTCCAGTTCGATATGTGGAACGTTGAACCAACGCTTCGTTGGGATTGGTACACTTTGAAAGCTGAAGTGATTAAACATGGTGTGAGAAATTCATTGCTTATTGCACCAATGCCCACAGCATCTACTTCGCAGATACTGGGGAACAATGAATGTTTTGAACCTTATACTTCTAATATCTATGTTCGCCGCGTATTGAGCGGTGAGTTTGTGGTAGTGAATAAACATCTTCTTAAAGATCTTGTTGAACTTAATATGTGGAACGATGATATGAAGAACCGCATATTGACTAACAATGGATCTGTGCAGGGAATTGATGGTGTACCGGAAAATATCAAGGAGATTTATAAAACAGTTTGGGAAATCAAACAACGTAACATCATTGATATGGCAGCTGACCGCGGAGCATTTATCTGCCAGTCACAATCATTAAATCTTTTCGTTGATTCACCTTCGGGCAGCAAACTTACTTCAATGCATTTCTACGCATGGAAGAGCGGACTGAAAACAGGAATGTACTATCTCAGATCCAAAGCGGCCAGCCAGGCGGTTCAGTTCACGGTTGAAAAACAAGGTGGTAAAATGGTTGAACCGATGATAAACCAGCAATCTTTGGGTCAGCCAGTTGAAGCAGAAATTGTAACCGGCGCCGTTTGCACCATGGAAGAAGGTTGCGTAACCTGCAGTGCTTAAGAGGTTCTATCCTGATAAACACGCGTAATTGTTCATTGTAAATACAACCAGGTCTTCCAAAAGAAGCCTGGTTTTTTTATTTAATAAAATTAACTATATATATGTTATTGGGGTTCGGTGATGACGGTATTGTGACAAAAAGCCGATTTTGCTCCCCGTGGGAAAGCTACTGGATAATCGACTGTTCAGACTTAGAATGCACGGAATAATGAAAACAACAGCAGCATTTAAAACCATTTTAAATTAGGATTCAAAGCCATCGGGAATAAATTCCTTCCATAAACAATTGGGTTTTTTAGGGGAAATGAACAAAAACTAAGAAAGTTTTCGTGCTTTTTCGATTTATTAAATATTTATATATGGCCGTTATTTAGTTCCCATAAACCCCAAAACTACTTATATAAACCGTTAATTACCAGCTCGGAAGGCTAAGTGTTTAATCTTAGATGTTATTCTCGGAAATTAAGGATATTTGATGTAGAAATTAATCTACAACCATTTTTTAGGTTGAGCTGAAAGAACTGGTTTGATAATTGATTTATTGTCGATTAAAATTGGATTAATAAAACCGATGAGAGATTTGAATGCTTTCATGACCATATGGAGTGGGTTCCATGTAATATGCCCGTAAAACAAAAAAATTGTATGAAGAATCAGAAAAATATAATTTTCATAGTTGATGATGATCCGGACGACCGGCAGATAATTTTAGATGCCTTTATAGAAAATAATTTCAATATTGATTATGTTTTCATCGAAAATGGAGATCAGTTAATCGAATCACTCAACACATTACCGCGGGAACAATACCCTTCTTTGATATTATTGGATCTCAATATGCCCGGTATGATGGGCTTGCAGGTTCTTAAGGAATTGAAAGCAAACAGGAACTGGAAGGCCATTCCGGTGATTGTATTAACTACTTCTACACTTGAAAAGGACCGCGAAGCGTCCTATGAGATGGGTGCAAGTTGTTTCCTTCGAAAACCTGTTGCTTTTGAAGAGCTGGCAACAATGACATCTTCTATTGTAAATCTGTGGTTCAACGATAAAAAAATTCATCAAAGCGCAGACCTTTAGATCATAGCACAGACTTTTAGATTACAAAACAGACTTTTAGATCACAACACAGACCATCAGATCAACGCAGACCTTTAGATCATAGCACAGACTTTTAAATCAGAACGCAGATCTTTAGATTACAAAACAGACCATCAGATCAGAACGCAGACCTTTAGATTTTCCTGATCTCCCGGGGTTTTAGCTAACGAATTATATAGTTTTTTACATCATAAATATAAATCTTGCCATTCGCCATCATAAATCAAAATCTTCATTAACCTTCGGAAATAAAAATCTGCATTCGCCATCAGAAATCAAAATCCTGCAATTCGCCATCAGAAATCAAAATCTTACCGTTCGTTGCAGCTTAAGGCTGGCAAATAAATCAGTAAATTGCGTTGTATTTAAGAGTTAAATCAACCGACTGATGCATGATAAATTGCGTGCCCTTGCGCGCGAACTGGATGGAGAGTTATATGATGACGAAACGATGCGAATTCTTTACGCAACCGATGCATCGGCCTATCGCGAAAAACCGCTGGCTGTTGCAATTCCAAAAACAACCGGTGATCTTAAAAAACTGATTGCCTTTGCAGGAAGGGAAAAGACTTCCATTATACCACGAACGGCCGGCACTTCACTGGCCGGCCAGGTAGTTGGCAGCGGGATCATTGTCGACGTATCAAAACACTTCACCAGTATTATCGAAATAAACCCTGCGCAAAAATGGGTCCGTGTACAGCCGGGAGTTATCAGGGATGAGCTCAATCTTTTTCTCAAACCTTACGGATTGTTTTTTGGACCGGAAACCTCCACTGCAAACAGGGCTATGATCGGTGGCATGGTTGGCAACAATTCCTGTGGCTCCAATTCAGTTGTATATGGCAGTACACGTGAACATCTGATCTCAGTGAATGCAATTCTTAGTGATGGAACGGAAACTGTTTTCGAAGCAAGCAATCTTGACGAATTTTATGAGAAATGCGAAGGCAATAGTTTTGAGTCAGGGATCTATCGTTCTATCCGCTCCCTCTTAGGTAATTACGAAAATCAACAGGAAATACGAAGGGAGTTCCCAAAGCCATCCATAGAGCGTCGCAACACAGGTTATGCTGTAGATATGTTGGTTGAAATGGCACCTTTTACAGCCGGCGGTGCACCATTTAATTTTTGCTCACTGATCGCAGGTTCTGAAGGTACCCTCGCTTTCATTACTGAGATCAAATTAAACCTGGTTCCGCTACCTCCCAAAGAAACTGGTCTTCTTTGCGTCCACTTCAATACCATTGACGAGTCACTTCGCGCTAACCTTATCGCACTGCATTATAAACCCAGCGCCAGTGAACTTATTGACCATTATATACTGGAGTGCACAAAAGACAATCTTGAACAAAGCAAAAACCGTTTTTTTGTAAAAGGTGATCCGGGTGCCATACTTGTTATTGAATTTTGCAGATCCAACAGGGAAGAAATTATAGCCATTGCCGCAGAAGTTGAGAATTCAATGCGTGCGCAGGGACTGGGCTATCACTTTCCATTATTGTTCGGGGCTGACACTAAAAAAATCTGGACGCTGCGGAAAGCCGGTCTTGGATTATTAAGTAACCTGCCTGGTGATGAAAAAGCCGTCCCGGTAATCGAAGATACTGCGGTTGATGTAAATGATCTCCCCGCCTATATCCGTGACTTTAATATAATACTTAAGAAGTATGATCTGTACTCTGTACACTATGCGCATGCTGGTTCAGGGGAAATACATTTAAGACCAATTATCAATCTTAAAACAGAAGAAGGCAATAGGTTGTTTCGTGCAATCGCTGAAGAGATTGCAACACTGGTAAAAAAATACCAGGGTTCACTTAGTGGAGAACATGGGGATGGCAGATTACGTGGTGAGTTCATCAGGCAAATGGTTGGTGACAAAAACTATAAGTTATTACAAGAGGTTAAAAAATGTTGGGACCCGCAGGGGATATTCAACCCGAATAAAATTGTTGATACACCACCAATGAATACGATGCTGCGCTATACACCAGGGCAGCGAATACCTCCTTTGAAAACAATATTCCGGTTCAACAACCAGAATATTCTACAACATGCTGAACAATGTAATGGTTCAGGCGATTGCCGTAAAACGGAATTGTCAGGCGGCACTATGTGTCCTTCGTTTATGGCTACACGTAATGAAAAGGACACCACAAGAGCCAGGGCAAATATCCTCCGGGAATTTCTAACGAACTCCACAAAGATTAATCGTTTTGATCATCCTGAAATAAAGGAGGTGATGGATCTCTGTCTCAGTTGCAAGGGATGTAAGTCTGAGTGTCCTTCCAATGTGGATGTCGCAAAACTAAAGGCAGAGTTTCAACAGCACTATTACGATGCCAATGGTGTTCCATTCAGATCGAAACTGATTGCAAACTTTACAAGCTCCTCTTCCTTAGGCGCCATAGTTCCCGGCTTATATAACTTTGCTGTTACAAACAGTGTTGTAGGCAAACTAATAAAAAGAATTTCAGGTTTTGCGGTTGAAAGATCGATGCCTACACTGGAAAAAACAACTTTAAGAAGTTGGTACAAAAAACATCAAAGAGTTAAGAAAAAAGATCAGAGGGTTAAGACGGAGATCTCCGATAAAACAGTATATTTTTTCTGCGATGAGTTTACCAATTTCAATGACACGTCTATTGGTATTAAAGCAATTCAGCTGCTGGAGAAACTTGGATACGATGTAATTATCCCGGATCATATAGAGAGTGGTCGCACCTGGCTTTCAAAAGGTTTGATACGTAAAGCAAAAACAATTGCCGAAAAAAACGTCCGTATGCTTGCACCGCTGGTATCAACGGATCATCCCCTGGTTGGCGTGGAACCCTCGGCAATACTGACTTTCAGGGATGAATACATGGATCTTGCAGACGAATCGTTGCTGGATGATGCGCGGAAACTGAAGTTAAGTTCATTCATGATTGATGAGTTTATCGCTATGGAAATTGACAAAGGTAACATCAACAGCTCACAGTTTTCAAAGGAATCACGCAAAGTTATCTTACATGGGCATTGTCAACAAAAGGCATTGTCTGGTGTAACATCTTCAGTAAAATTGTTATCTCTCCCTGAAAATTATATTGTGGAGACTATACCCTCAGGTTGCTGCGGCATGGCCGGATCCTTTGGTTATGAAAAAGAACATTATGACCTCTCTATGAAAATTGGTGAACTGGTTTTATTTCCAGCAGTCAGGAAACAAGAACAAGATGTTATTATTGCTGCACCCGGCACAAGTTGCCGTCACCAGGTAAAAGACGGGACGGGACGCAGGGCGTTGCACCCGGTTGAGATTTTGTTTGACGCCTTAATATAGTTATGAGTGATGAGTTATGAGTTATGAGTTTACTGTATTCCACTCATCACTCGACAACTCACTCATAACTCATAACTCATAACTCATAATCCCGACCCTTATTCAGAATAGAAAATCCAAAGCCCATCCTTTCCCCCAACGACTAAGTCTTTTTTGCCAGACTTGTCCAGGTCAGTAATAGCGAAGTAGTTACCTGTGCCTTTGCCGGTCCCCTTGGGGCCAAAGACGATTGTATTTTTATCAAAGGATTTTCCATTCCACTTATAATAATACAATCCATAATCATCAGCAGCTCCCTCGTCCTTATCATCATGCGCCCGATAGCGCTTGCCTGTAATTAGTTCCGGTTTACCATCATTATCGATGTCTTCCCACATAAGAGTATGAAACTGGGAGTTTTTTGAATCAATGCTATGTTTTACCCAGCTCCTGGTATTATCCGTTTTGTTTAACTGTTGTTCGTACCAGTCTAGCCCGTATCCATGGCCCTGTCCCACAATCAAATCATTTTTGCCGTCTTTGTTAAGGTCGGCAACAATTACAGGTATACCGGTCTCGCCTAACCGAAATTCGGGATGAAACGACCATTTATCTTTCCAGGGGTCAACCGGGGCCTCAAGCCATCCATCCGGCAATATAAAGTCTCCCCTCCCATCACCGTTAATGTCCCCGAAGCCAAAGCCATGTCCTTGTTTTTCATGCAGCACATATTTGTCGAAGGTACCGGTAGCCTTGTTTAGCCTGAAACATAAAAGGGGCCGGTTGGGATTATTGGGAATAATCTCAATTGTTCCATCTTTGTCGACATCCCATGCACGGGTGGTTTCAACATTGCCACATTCTGCAATAACATGTTCAGGCCACTCAACTTTTTTTCCTTTTGGGTTCTCACGCCAGCGGACGGTATTACCCCACCAACCACCGGTAACAAAATCGAGATAACCATCACCATTTACATCAATGGGGATGGTAGAAAAATCATCATAGAACTCGCCCTGTTTCCTGACTTCACCAATTTTATTTTTTACTGTAAATGCCGGTCCGGCATACCAGTAAGCACCAGAAACTATATCAGGATTTCCATCATGATCAACGTCAAACACTGCTGCTGTTTCATAAGCTTCGGACGAAACAATATGTTTCCGGAATTTAAGCTCAGGAGATCTGTTTGAAACAGGTTCCACATAAGACATATTCGCTTTTGCTCCACTCAGTATTCCCGGCGACACAGATCTAAAGTACGGGGCAGTCATTTCCGTTCTATTCGACATTTCCGGGCCGACCGGGGCAAAGTTAACAAGTGCAAAAAACGATGCCGTTAGAAACAATTGTAGTTTATCAATTACCATAATAGTTACTTTTTTTGAGGCAGTTTACTATAACCTGTTTTATACTGTATTGCTTCGATTGCATTGGCAAGATAAACCAATGGGGCATTCCAGTTAATCGCTATTTCATTGCTGGCATAAGAGCAATAATCATCTACATAGGCGGTCTCAGGCTCTTTAAAAGGATAATTGCATTTGTCCTGCATACCTGGGTTAGGTCCGCCGACCAGTAAGCCTGGAATAGGTTCAGCCACGGCATCGGCTTCAGAAGGCCGGTGATGAGGATGTTTGGGTGAACGCTTTCCAAATCCCGTTACAAAATGATAGCCGGTTGCATTCCGGCCGCAGATATAGTCGAGGTTTGTCAAGGCTGCATTGGCGTATTTAATATCTCCGGTCAGTTTCCATGCATTAATCATAAGAATTCCCTGGTTAGCAGCATTTGAATTTGATCCCCAGTTGAAATCAGATTTCCGGCTACCCATAACCGTTAGGAATGCATTTGATGGTATGGTTGAAAGGTATTCATCAGTTAACTTGAGTAATTTCATTTTCGCGGCGTTAACCCGATCAGTGTTTTTATCAAGACGCAGGATCGAATAAATGCCGAGCAAATGAACCCTTGCCCAGGTAGGAAGGCTATAACCGGCTTCCAGGCCGGTTTTCATTTTTGATTCATATTCAGCTTCACCCGTGGTGAGATACAATTCAGTTGATGCCCAGAACCATTCGTCTTCCAGCATGCGGTCTCCGTATGCGCCGGTAGTAACTTTTGGCAAATAAAGCAGATTCATAGAATCCTGGTTGTATAACAAAGACGGATTTTTAAGCGACCAGTTCCATGACTTTTTTGCGGCCTTCACGCAACTATCACTCAGACCCGGGAACTGTTTATCAAATTTTTTAAAAATCCGCCCGGCCTGTGCCATCACCGCGGTAAAGTCTAAAGTTGCAGCCGTACTCTTTTGGACAACATAACGAGTTAGTTTTGTAACACCAGGCATCACCGTGCCATCAAAGGCCGCATTTGTACATTTATGATAAACGCCTCCATCGTCCGGATCCTGCATAGTCATCATCCATCGGAGATTATACAATACCTCATCCAACAGATCCGGCAAACGATTTCCATTCCCGGGAATACCAACCCTGAGCGTATCAAAATAAAAAGGGAAATCTTCATAGGCCGACAAGAGCGTACCCATCGTGATTCCGGAATTAACAATATACTTATTGTAATCGCCGGCATCGTACCATCCCCCGGAAGAAGATATAATGCTATCGGATCTCCCCTGTTTATTTATTGCTGAAGGATGAATAACCACTTTTGTATCAGGGTGACCAGCCGGCCTTGTCCATTGACCTGCATATTCTGCTGTTAACGGCATCGACACCCGTTGAAAATAAAATGCTTTCAGCGAAGCAACAGCTAGATTGCTTTGGACTTTTGGAGCAATATAAAATTCATGAGAGATTCCTTCACGGCCATCAGAATATATATATTTACCCGGAGTCGAAATTGAAGAAAAATCAGCCACCTGTGTCTTAAGAGAAGAATTGTTTGATTGTTTTAAACCGGAGGGCTTACCACTGAAAACAATATCCTTTGTTTTAGCATTAATAATATCAAAGCCCGAAACCGCGTGATCAGTAATCAGCACTACAATCTTAGGGGCATTGGGATAATAACCTGTTTGATTTAAGGCAAGTTCCGGCCTTTCCTGCCCATATACTTGTCCGGATAAAATGGCAAAAAGAAAAAATGATAATCGTTTTATCATGACCTCAATGTATAGAAATTTATAGGATCAGCTCAATAATTTTCTTATTTCCAATTTTCGCATTTCCTTCAAGTGGTGGTTCATCATTTTGGGATTTGTTGATTATGTACGTTCATGGCGTTCACTCGGTTATTCGCTTCGCCGGATGGGCCTTTCGGTTGGCTTGATTTGCCACTGTGATTCCGGGTTAATGCCTTTGTTCATGTCCCGCACGTGCGGGATTGTCTCCGATCGGCTTTTTGTTCCCTGATCGGCTTTGTTTGGTATGCTTGTAGTGCTGGTTGCCTTATTGGCTAGATGTTGATGTTGCACGTTCATGGCGTTCACTCGGTTCTTCCCTTCGCCGGATGGACCTTTCGGTTGGTTTGATTTGCCACTGTGATTCCTGGTTAATACCATTGTTCATGCCGTTCTCTGCTGTTGTCTCCGATCGGCTTTTGTTCCCTGATCGGCTTTTTTAGGTATTCATGTTGTGCTAGGGGTTGTTTGGCCCTGATCGGCTTCGGTAACTCCGAGCAGGAATCGAAGGTGGCAATCAAACCAACCTCAGGCCCATCCTGCACGTTCTAATCTCGTTCACTTAAGGGATATGCGACTTGTACAACAAAATTCAACATTCGCTTATTGCAATAGCCTGCTTTGACATTATCGGCATTGCAGAAATTGAAATGACATTGCTGTGTTGCCGTTCTCTGAATTACAGTTGCCAGTTACCTGGTTATCGGAAAAACGCTTTCCAAAAATCCGTTTGCAACATCTTAACCAATCTTAGCTACCGAAATTTCGGTTTTGCATCACTGCGTTTAAATTCTTTTCATCTAATTCGCAAGCAATCTGCAACTCGCAAGCAATCTGCAATTCGCAAGCAATCTGGTTCCAGTGCATTAATAATATTCCCCATAGGGCCAAGGAAAAAATAACGATGGGTATTGCATCGATTGCTCGCTACAGCCTGGCAATGATTCAGCGCAGTAGTGATTCAGCGTTTGCAGGTGGCCGTGATTTAGCGTTTGCGATTGCAGCTTTTACGCGTGGCAGCGTTATCGGGGGCTGCGTTTGCAAGTGGCAGTTTTTGCGGGTGGCTGCGTTATCTCCCAATCGAATGTCAGATCGGTTTGTATATTAGATCAGGAAGGGAATTGCAAAACGAATATCAGCTCATTTGTAATTTATGACCCAATAAGTCATTGGCTTATTCACAAGATTTAATGTTGATTGAATGATGGGACAACAAAACCTGCTATAGCGGACTGGTAGGAATTGTTATGACTAGTATGATATTCCCCCAAGTGGATGAGCTAGTTGGGAGCGGGATTGTGCCTTTGAGCGGCCTTCGTACCGTGGTCGAAGTTACTGAAGCCGATCAGGGCGATACTGCAACCAGCACTTGAAGAAACCCTAACAAAGCTG
>NZ_DATHKG010000018.1:0-73517 GCF_035489435.1 Flavitalea sp. | reverse complement strand
GGCATCAATGTGAGCCGCAATACCAAAGTTTCGTTGAAATCTTAAGTCTCCCATGACTTGGTTAATTTACTTTTAATTTTGAACCAGGGACAAAATATCCCTGAATTTTGGAGCGCAAAGTTACGTAAAATGAATGGAATTTTAATGAGTGGGGCCAATATATCCTTTGGTCATGCGGACTCACAGTGAATTAATTGACTTTCAACTCTTTACTGTCCGCGTTGATTACCCGAAAATATATAATTAACAGTTCCTGGTAAAAACACGAAAGCCACCCCGTAAAGGTGGCCGTCGTGCCGTAATCAAAGAACCATGTATTTATTCAAACATAACCTTGTAAGAACTGATCTCTCCCGTCTTTAGGTTATTTATTTTAAGAACATACACGCCCGGTTTAACTGAGGCCGGTCTCCTGTATTGCAGTGTAGTGTTCAGCACATTCTGATGAGTTGATTCGTAAATGATCTGACCTGAAGCATTAAAAACCGAAAGTTTCAGGTTCTGGTATTCCTTGTTTTTGATGCTGATATTCATCAGGTCCTTTACAGGATTAGGAAACACAGACACATTTGATGCAGAAGCTGATTTAAAGCTAACTGTATTGGTTAATATTGACCTGTTGCTCTTCGTAATGATCCTTACACGATAGAAAGAGATACCCTCAACTGCCTGGTTATCGGTGTAGATGTACATGTTCTGACCTTGTTTTTTTGCAGACACCTTACCGATCTGTTTGAATTCACCATCTTTTGTTGCACTTCTTTCAACCTGGTATTCTTTGGTATCATCTTCATTGTTTGCAACCCAGGTTAATTGGTTACCACCCGTTACAGTTTTGCCAATCAGGCTCACCTTAGATGCGAGGATCATACCACCACATCCACCATCTACACGGAAGTAGGTCAGCTTTGTAAGACATCCGCTGTTAACCAGCACTTTTGAAACATATCTGCCGGTATCTGAAGGAAGCAGTTCAGGCATATTATAGCTGATGCTTGTTCCAACCAGGGTTGAATCACCAGCCCCGTTGAATTTATACCACTCGTAGTTTGCATTTGGAATTGAATCCACATTCAATGTTACGTTGTTATACATACAGTTTGAAGTTGCAGTAACAATAACGTTTGCCAGGGGACGGATGCTCACATCATTCAATGTTGCATTTCCGCAGGCATCAACTGAACGAAGACGTATCAGAGAATAAACGGTGCCATTGTTTACTCCAAACACCGGGTTAAGCTGGGGAGCTGAGATGATGCTTGGTGATGAAGGCATAGATCCGATCACTTCGTATGTAAAAGGCCCAACACCACCTGTTACAGCTGCACCAACACTAAAGCTATTGTTATCACACTGGTATGCAGCAGATTGTTGTAAAGTTGGGAAAGAATACGGTTGCAACTGGAAAGTGTCATATAACTTATTAGAACAGGTTGGAACAGTATATTCTATTACATATGTAGCTGGTTCCATGTTACTGAATGTATAGTTACCTGGGGTACCAGAGGAATAATTAAGGCTTGTAACGGCCCCGTTTTTCCTGATGATAACAGGTGTCACGTTTCCAAAACTCGAAGAAGCACTGACCAGGATATCTCCGCTACCATTCTGCCATACACCGCTCGGACATTTTGAATCAGTGAGGATGCTTTTATTTAACCAGCTTGCAGTCGGGATAATGTTCATTGAATCCTTTCCGCCGCAATTATCTGTACCAACAATCTTGTAGTGTTGTCCTGAAGGCAAAGCAGCAAGACCATTAATTGTAATAGCAGCAGTCGCGGAAGATACAGTGCTCATTAATGTACCCCATTGATTATAAACCTGCACGTTGTATGGTGCCACACCTACAGAGAAGTTAACCTGCAGTGTAGTGAAACCTATATTACAACTGGCTGTTGAGCTAACACTAAGATCAGTTGGGATCAATGAAACAGTAAACGGTCTTCTTATAGTAGTGTCATAACAAGTGTTAATGATTCGCATTTCATAGCTACCATAAGGCAGTGTAAAAGTACCGGTAGTATTACATCCTACCTGGTTATTCAGATTATCGAATACACAATACTGTGGTGAAGTTAAATATGTTCCTGCAGAAGTATTAACCTGGAAACCCGCACATGTCCTGTTGCTGATTGATACTGATCCACCAACTGGTATAGGTTGATTAACCGTAAAGTTTCTCACTATAGTTGTATCATAACAACCGGCATTGTTTTTAACTCTTACAGTATAAGTTCCATAAGGAAGGTTATCGAATAAACCTGAGCTCTGACAATACATCAGCGTATCGTTATAATCATAGATGCAGAACTGCGGATTGTTAAGATTAGTTCCGTTGAACCCTGCAGAAAAAGTAGTACAAAGCTGATTTGATATAGCTGGATTAGTTACTGTGGTCGGCACCGGGGCAGAAGCACCGATACAACGTGAAATCACAGTATCATAACAAGCGCTGGTATAACGAACGCAATAGTTGCCATATGCAAGTCCGGGAAAGTTTCCGGTTGAGTTACATGCAATCTCGGTGCCTGCATTGTTGTACAAACAATATAAAGGTGAATTCTGGTTTGAACCCGTACCCATTGTGATGTTAAAAGTAGTACATCCTAATCCGGTCGCTGAAATAGCACCCACAACCGGTACCAGTGGCAAGGTTGCGAAACTACTTGTGAAAACTGTGCCGGTACACCCATCGGTAGTAACAATAGAATACCTACCATATGGAATATTTATAAACACTCCTGTAGAATTACAACCTACCAGTGCATTAACACTGTCATACAAACAAAAATTAGGTGTAATAAGATTTAACTGGCCACCAACAGTAGCTGTAAATGTGTTACACGCATAATTGGAAACCGTAACGTTTGCATTAACCGAAGGTACCGGTCGTGCTACATTAAAGATTCTTGTAATAGTAGTATCGTAACAATCATCTCTTACAGTAATCCGGTATGAACCATAAGGCACTCCTGGAAATGATCCTGTAGAATTACATGAGAGGAGAACACTTGGTCCGGTGCGCCATAAACAGTATACGGGATCGGTGAGATTAACCGGCGAAGTAATGGCAGCAGTAAAGTCAGTACAAGTTTGACCTGAAATGTTTACTGAAGCGGCTACACCAGGACGGTTTGGCTCCACCCAACCGGCGTAATGATAAACACCACATGGATCTTTCGCAACGAGAACCAGGGAACGAAGTGTTCCCTTGTAAACGCGGAAAGACCTGGTAGATGACCAGACTGTATCACCGGCTCCACGCACTACGCCATATTGAAAACCGCTGAAAAAAGATCCGGAAACATTTGTGTTTCCTTTATTATCCTTTAGGTTAATAACAACATCAGCCTCGTCACAATTAACTGTGGTAACGCTGGTGCCATCAAAAAACCAGCTATAATTAAGAATACTTACTCTTCTTGTTTGAATACCTCCACATGAGTCCATTAATTGAATAGAATAATCACCTGAAACGAGATTTGTGAATGTTCCGGTGCTGTTACTCAGTCCAATGTTGCTGGCAGACGGGGCTACAATAGTAAAGGAAAACGGATTACGGCCATTTTCCAGGTTAGTTACTGTGATTGTCCCATCGTTACCATTTGTACAGGTTACATCAGTTTGAACAATATTAAATCTCGGATCGCTGTAAGAACCAGCGACAACGACATTATTTGTTGTAAACAAACAACCATTGGTTACATCCCTTACAGTTACACTGTAACTACCCGCAGGTAATCCCGATATAATTGCTGAAGATGTAAATGAAGTGGTAACAGGTCCGCTGGCTTTATAGTTATAATTGCCGGAACCGCCGCTGGCTGCGACTGTGATTGTACCGGTAGCGATACATCTGGATTCCGTCGTACTATAAGTAGCGGTAAGTGTGGAACAATCCTGCGCCGTGGCAACTACCACAAACAGCAGGTGTAAGAAGAGGAAAAGGCAAAAACCTTTTTTTGGGTAGAGATCAAGTTTCATAGTGTGTACTTCTAAGGATTACGGATAGAACAAATACTCGGTGTAAAGTAAAAGTAAAATTACGGTGGGTGCAAGTGGATTCCCTTAGTTTTCGACCATTGGACCCTTTCTGCCGTTAAGGGTTTCCCGTTAGACCAAATCGGCGGTGAGGGGCAGGCATAAAGATTAAGTGGCTGAATTTCAAAAATTTATATCTGCCAACAGCTGAAAGATAACAGGACCGGGTTTGGAATATCCCCCAGGAAAAAAATTGCAGAAATTACGGTATTTGAGTAAAAGTACGCAGGCGCGAATCTACTGTATGAAGCCTGTCAGACGAATTTTTTGCAGAAAATACGTTCGCTCCACCGGTTGAAACGGCGGGAATGGACCAATATCCATAGAAAAAGCCATCCCGCACTTGCGGGATGGCTTATATAAAATAAGGTGGAAACTATTGTTAATACCTCTGATGAATCTGGTTAAACCCGGAAGTGAGCGAAAGCCTTGTTGGCTTCAGCCATACGGTGTGTGTCTTCTTTCTTTTTGAAAGCTCCACCTTCACCTTTGCTGGCCGCAACAATTTCCTGGGATAATTTTTCTGACATGCTACGTCCGTTTCTGTCACGGCTATAACGTATCAACCATTTGATACTGAGGGAAATCTTACGATCTGCACGAACCTCTGAAGGGATCTGGAAAGTAGCTCCCCCGATACGGCGGCTTCTAACTTCTACTGCAGGAGTTACATTGGTTAATGCTTTTTTCCAGATATCATACCCGTTTTCACCGGTTTGTTTGGAAACGCGATCCATTGCATCGTAAAATATGTTGAAGGCAGTGTTCTTTTTACCTTGCCACATCAGATTATTGACAAAACGGCTCACAAGTGCATCGCTGTATCTTGCATCAGGTGCAGGGGCGATTTTTTTGGCTTTAGTCTTCCTCATCTATAAATGATTGTAGTTGCTTTATTATTTTTTAGCTTTTTCGCGCTTAGTACCATACTTGGAGCGGCTTTGTTTGCGGTCCTTTACACCAGCAGTATCTAGACTACCACGAACAATGTGATAACGTACACCGGGTAAATCTTTCACACGACCACCTCTTACCAATACGATAGAGTGCTCCTGCAGATTATGACCTTCACCCGGGATATATGCGATCACTTCAACCTTATTAGTCAAACGAACCTTCGCAACTTTACGTAGCGCCGAGTTTGGCTTTTTAGGCGTTGTGGTATAAACCCTGGTACAGACCCCTCTCCGGAACGGACAGGAATCCAGTGCCCTGGACTTACTTTTCGCTTTAATTATCTCTCTTCCTTTTCTTACCAATTGTTGAATAGTAGGCATTCTGAACCTTTTAAATTTGGGAGGGCAAAGGTAATGACTTTTATCTTAAAATGGAAAACAAGCTTAAAAAAAATCCAAATAAAATAATTCGCCCCCGATAACAACAGCAATTAAACTTTTAATAACCAACCATATGGGTCTTCTGTTCTTCCTTCACGGATAGCATCTAATTGCTTTTTCAAACCAGGGCCCGCAACCCAGTTTTCCTCCTGGAAATACATTACGAAATTCTTATATCGCAGTTCGCGTATCATAGAGATAGTTGCTGCCGTACCTGTACCAAAAACTTCTTTCAGGTTTCCCGCCTGGTAGGCTTCACAGATCTCATCAATATTTATCGGGCGCTCTTCCACCTCGTAGCCCATCGCGCTTAACACCTTTATGGCGCTGTCCCTGGTTACACCGGCAAGTATCGTACTATTTTCAAGATCCGGGGTACAGGCCTTATTACCAATTATAAAAAATACGTTCATGGTACCGATTTCCTGTACATATTTATGCTCAAACGCATCGGTCCATAATACCTGGTCATAACCTTTTTTCTTTGCTTCCGCCGTCGCAAGCATGCTACTCCCATAGTTACCGGCCACCTTAGCATATCCTACTCCCCCCGGTGCGGCCCTGGTATAATTTTCCTCCACGTAAATCCGCATCGGATCGGCGTAATAAGGACCGGTGGGGCTAAGCAGTATGAGGAATTTATAGGTTTCAGAAGGTCTTACCCCGATAACTTCATCAGCAGAAAACATAAAAGGCCTGATATAAAGTGCATGATCCTTTTTGTCCGGTATCCAGCTACTGTCCAGCGCAATAAGTTGCCGCATTCCTTCAATAAAAATTTCAGACGGAATAGTGGGCATCTGCATTCTTTCGGCTGAAAGGTTGAACCTTTTAAAGTTGTCCATAGGCCGGAATATGGAAATATCTCCATTCTGGAGCCTGTAAGCTTTTATCCCCTCGAAAATAGACTGGCCGTAGTGCAATGCCGCCAGAGACGGATGCAATACCAGTGGCTGATATGGCTTAATCTCAACATTTGTCCACTCGCCTCCCTCATAATCTGCCTCGAGCATATAATCAGTGAAATATTTGCCAAAAGGGATATTTTCAAGAGATGTATCGGTCAGTTTGCTCCTTTCAATCTTGGTAACCGGAAACCTTTGAGCAGCGATCATAAAGTAATTATTTTTGTGGTTACAAAGAAACAAACAAACTTCGGCCCTGCAAAAAAACCGGCATGATTTCGACTAACAATTGTTAGTTAAAAAATATTGAAACAGGCGCATAATCAATCCAGACATGTCATTTAAAGATACCATATTACCTG
Source organism: Flavitalea sp. (assembly GCF_035489435.1). NCBI lineage: Bacteria > Pseudomonadati > Bacteroidota > Chitinophagia > Chitinophagales > Chitinophagaceae > Flavitalea > Flavitalea sp. The sequence continues at coordinate 66,869 of NZ_DATHKG010000018.1, read as the reverse complement.
ATTTTGTGATAGCAGACCTTTATGCGGATTCTATTACAGCTAATATTGACAGGGGAGCAATTCCAAAATCTGCTGATGAAATTGCTGTCCCCTTCACAACGGAGGCCGTAATTCCAGGCATGGAGAAAGGATTGGAGGGTATAAAAGCCGCTGTCACCCCAAAAACGGATCTTTATCGCTTTCTTGGAAAAAACCAAAAAAAGGTTTCGGTAATTGCCAGGTACAAGGATGATCCTTATATTCCAGAGGAACACCTGCAGTTCCTGATTAAAATACTTTCCGCCTGCAAGCTGAATCTTGGCGATGTCGCCATACTAAACGATGCAGCAGGCGGCATAGGGATCGCTAAACTGAAGGAGCAGCTCGACCCTGGTTTTGTTTTACTGTTTGCTGTTGAACCGGTCGAAATCGGTCTGCCACTAAGTTTTCCGCTGTTGCGTCCCCAATTGTTCGACGGATGCAATTTTCTGACTATTCCTCGTATAGAAACCTTAATCCAGGATACAGATACGGCAAAGGGCCTGAAAAAGCAGCTCTGGGATTGTTTAAAAAAAATGTTCGGAGTTTAATCTATGCAGTCTATAATCTTTGCGACCAATAACCAGCACAAGGTAGAGGAGATTCAGTCCGCGATCGGAAACCAAATCACTGTTATTACGCTTGCTGAAGCCGGTGTCAACATAGATATTCCGGAACCTCACCCGACGCTCGAACAAAATGCAAGTGAAAAGTCAGCGACAATAAAAAAACTGACCGGTCTTGATTGTTTCAGTGAGGACACGGGGCTGGAGGTGGCGGCTTTGAATGGTGACCCTGGTGTTTTAAGCGCCAGGTATGCGGGAGATGAAAAGTCATTCGATAAAAACATCGATAAATTACTTGAGAAGCTGGATGGTAAAGCCGACAGGTCAGCGAGGTTCAGAACCGTGATTTCCCTGGTCTGGAAAGGCCGGGAGCATCTGTTCGAAGGTATTTGCGAGGGATCAATCACAAATGAAAGAGTCGGAAGGAATGGTTTTGGATACGATCCTGTTTTCCTTCCTAAAGGAACTAACCGTACTTTCGCAGAGATGGATATGAGTGAAAAAAATGCAGTTAGTCATCGGAAGAAAGCTGCCGATAAACTCATAGATTTCCTGATAAATCATTCAACTTAAATCAACAAGCAATCAACCAGATAAGGCAGGGCGCCTTTCGACTGGCATAATTTTAATTTATTTTGAGCCAGCAAAGCAACCATATATTTTCTGAAGCCGACTTAATAAAGGGTTCGGTTGAAGGCGACCGGCGCATCCAGGAAGAATTGTACAAGAGATTTTCTCCTAAAATGTATTCTGTTTGCCTGCGTTATGCAAATAATGCCGATGATGCACAGGACCTTTTACAGGAAGGATTTATAAAAGTTTTTCGTAATCTCCATCGTTTTCGGGCCGAAGGGTCTTTTGAAGGATGGATGCGAAGGGTTTTTGTGAATACTTCCATTGAACATTTCAGACGAAAGTCAGCCAGGCTTTCCACTGTTAGCGATAAAGAAGAAAGTACTATTGAGGACAACGATGTAACGGCACTGGATAGCCTGGCAGAAAAAGATATTATTAACCTGATCCAGGAATTATCGCCCGGTTATAAAACGGTTTTTAATCTTTACGTGATAGAAGGATATTCACATAAAGAGATTGGTGATTTGCTTGGGATCAGTGAAGGAACCAGTAAATCGCAACTTGCAAGAGCAAAAGGCATCCTACAAAAAAAGGTTGCGCAATATCTGAGTGACACTAACAAGTCGTATACCCGTTAATACTATGCTCACAAGCTTTCAATACCGCCTCCAGCAATACGAATCAGTCCCCCCGGCTGAATCATGGCAAAACATATCGCTGAGGCTGAATGAAGAGTGCCATCCTGAAGAAATTGTTATTTCAAAAAAACTTACCGGCTATATACAGGCACCGCCTGCTGATCTTTGGAGCGCGATTACTGCCGGGCTATCACAACCGAATACTTCATCTGAATTCATTGAATCGCCCGCACAATTCGGATGGCCATCCTCCGAGCCTGCTTTTGATGCATTATCTGAGTTGGAATCATCAGTAAAAGAACTTGCTTTGAATGAACAGGCAACTAAGGAACTGGACTCAAAGGAATTTGCCAAGCGGGAATTAGCAAAACAGGAATTAGCAAAACAGGAATTAGCAAAACAGGAATCTGTAAAACGGGAACTCCTGGCAGCTGAACCAGCCACAAAAGAACCAGCGGATTCAGAAAAGTCTGCCAGGGAAATATCGCAAAAGGAATACGCTGCAATGGAATCCTCTTCAATGGAAGACGTTTCCAAAAATGAAAACCGCCCTTCCCGCGGGCGCGTAATTCCTTTTAATTGGCCCCGCATTGCAATCGCTGCTGCGGTTCTTGGCGTTGCCATATCTGCTTTATATTATTTTGTTTCCCGTGACAGTACTGTCCGCCAGCTTACTGCAAAAACAAACCCTGCAAACGGAAAGGCAGATGAGTCGAAACTCCCGGCAGTTATTCCGGGCAATGACGAACCTCTTGTCAGTACACGAGGCACCAATATGGCTATAACCGGGGGTGCCAGGATATTCCGTAAACGTAATAAGTCTGAATTACCAGTTCAACAGGCATCCTATGAACCTGAGATTACAAACGCCGATATCAGCTACGCAAACATCAATGGTACCGACCTTGTGGCTTCAGGCGAAAACATTGCCATTCCAACCCAGCCGATAAGGGATGATCAGGGCAACATTATCATGGATGAAAAACTGATCAGTGCACCAGATGTAAATTATGTTACCGTTACAGGTCCCAATGGTGAACAAACAAAAATCTCAAAGAAATTCCTTCATGCACTCAGTTATATGAATGCAGGATCCGATGATGAAAATATAGGAATCGCGCTGCAGGAAAGCGCATTGTGGAAATGGCTGTTCAAGGAATGGCGGCAAAAATTATTAACACAACCTTCCTTCATTCCAAGCACCACAAACTTCCTTGACATCATGGAGCTAAAGGAAATTCTCCATGAAAATTTCTAGATGTTCCAGCCCATCACCCAAACGCATTGAAACCTGCCACCATCTATTGCATATCCATGATAATATTTCCCATAAAATATAGAAAACAAAACATAACTCATCACTCATCAACTCATCACTCACTCATCACTCATAACTCATAACTCATAACTAAATAAATAACTTCTTCAAACTTTGGCCAGAATAAAAATCGATCTTCCTTCAAACTTTAGTTTTCGCGTAACCATTCCCGTTCGTATCACCGACATCAATTATGGTGGTCATGTTGGTAATGATTCAGTGTTATCGATCATGCATGAAGCCAGGATGCAGTTTCTGAAATACCATGGATATTCGGAACTTGATTTTGGAGGAACCGGTCTTATTATGAATGATGTAGGAATCGAGTTTAAGAATGAATTGTTCTATGGCGATTCCATCATTGCGAGCGTTAGTGCAGGAGATTTTTCAAAAGTTTCTTTTGATCTCTATTATAAATTTGAAAAATCAACCGGCGAGAAACTTGTGCTTGTGGCGGCTGCAAAAACAGGGATGATCTGCTACAATTATGATCAGAAAAAAATAAGCGTTGTACCTGAAGCGGCGAAAACAAAAATCAGTTCAATCTGAGGTATTCCAGATCTTCCAGCTTTCCTCTGCCTGTATAACCAGCATGTCGTAACCGTTTTTCACGGCTGCTCCATGCTCCAGTCCATTTTTCATGAAGGTGGTTATCTCCGGGTTGTATACAAGATCGTATAACAGGTGGCCTGGACCCAGCAGGTCATAAGGAATTTGAGGGGCGAGATGGGTATCAGGAATCGTTCCAAGCGGAGTGGTATTTATGATTACAGTGTAACGACCCAATATATCCGCGTTGATATCTTCATAAATCAGGTCGACTTCCGTTGAGCGCCGGCGGCTCACAACGGAATATTGAAGCTGCAGTTCACGAAGTGCATGTTTTACCGCAGCTGTAGCGCCTCCGTTCCCTAATATCAGGGCATGGGTATGGTTTGGCTTTAACATGGGCCTGATGCTTAAGCGGAAGCCTGTTACATCGGTATTAAAGCCGGTAAGGTTACCATCTTTAATCCTGATGCAATTGCAGGCATTCAAACCTTCGGGAATGTTACTCCTGTCAGTCAGATATAATATTACTTCCTTTTTATAAGGTATAGTTACATTTAATCCTTCCAGATCAGGATAGCTGGCCAGCAGGCGCGGCAGCAGTTCAATTTTTTCTATCGGGAACAGTTCATATTCGCAACCGGAGATTCCTTCGCGGGCAAACTTATCAGAAAAATATTTGCGTGAAAAGGAGTGCCCAAGCGGATATCCTATCAGGCCGTATCGTTTCATCCGTTCCTTATTATTTTTTTTGCCTGCGCATCGTACAACTTATTCATCAAACATTTTGTATCCATCAAACATTTTGTTTGTGAAGAAACAAGTCAAAGGTATCTCCACGCAAGCCTATCCGCATAGCTTCGAGCGGCAAAACTTCGGTAGGGGCAATATTTCCAAGGTTAACATTGCAACCGATCAATTCTATAAAATATAATTGTTGTGTTTTTTGTGGTGCTTCCCATATAATCTTTTCTTCAGGAATCTGGGTAAGGATTTCCTGTACCAGTCCTTCCCTTACTTCACCACTGCCACGGTAGATACCAACATTACCAGCTTCCCTGGCTTCAGCAATAACATAAGTTGAGCCGGCCGAGAGTTCTGCCCTCATCAGTTCTATCCACTTATAAGGAGGTATGATATGTGCGGCATCCTTGCTGCCAACTTCGCTAAGCACTGTACCATGTTTGGTAAGTTTTTCGATATAGCCGCATTTTTCTGCATGGGGAATATTGATGGAACCATCACTGACTTCCATAAAACTTACACCGAATTCGCTACAGATACTGATATAATCTTCAAATTGATTTCGAATCAGGAAAGCTTCAAATAAGGTTCCGCCAAAATAGATAGGCATGTTATGATCGCGGTAAACTTCCAGTTTTTCCTTAAGATTAGGAGTAACGAAAGAAGTACCAAATCCAAGTTTTACGATATCGACATGTGGAGAAGAAACACTTAGAAAATTATGAACCTCCTGGATACTTAACCCTTTATCCATCACCATCGTGAGTCCATGCGTACGGGGTCTTTGGGTTCTGTCCGGGATCTGCGTAAGATTAAAATTCATGCCTTGCTTGTTTTCACTTTACAATTTTAAAACGCGGCAAAAATAGTCAAGAAATCGATAGCAATCGTTAAAAGAAGTATTGAGGGAATAAAGAGCTGATAAGGTTGGGTAAACGTGCAGTATATGCGAGAAATTATGCGGGCAATCAAATCGCCCTGTTCTTTTTGTAACGTGCAACAATGTCGATCACCTGTTGATTCTGCAAAATAGATGGATTCAGATCAACCAGTTTTTTGAGAAGTTTAGGAGCTTTGCTCATCGCTTTTTCCAATTGTAGCAAGGCTTCTTTTGATTTTCCGATCTCAAGATAAACGGCGGTGAGATAATAATAGAAAATGGGTTTACCATCAGTAAGCTTTAATGCAGTTTTCACCTGCTCGAGTGCTTCATCATAGTATTTACCTTTGTAAAGACACCTGATTAGCGCCTCCCAGCTAAATACATTTCTTGGCCTTTGTCTTACGACGTTTGAGAAATACTGGATCGCCTCCTTATATTCCTGTAATTGCATTTTGCACTCACCCATGGCCAGATTATATTCAGGCTGCATCTTCTGGATCTGCATGGCCGTTTCAAGTTGTTTGATTGCCATCACCCACTGATGTTCGTTTATATAAGTACAGGCTATCTTATAGTATAATTTACTGTCTTCCTGGTTAAGGTGGGAAGCCTTGCGGTAATAAAACCTGGCCTGCGCATAATTTTTCATCCGGTCGTAGCAATGACCAATTGCCTCATAAATCACATCTTCGGGACGCGATAACTCAAGCACGCGTTCAAGTGCTTCTACCGCATCCTTATATTTTCGCAGCCGGATATATGCATCTCCCATGTTACGATATGCATAATCAAACTTCTCGTCGATCGCTACGGCGTATTTGTAAGCATCAATGGATTTCTCATATAATTTAAGTCCCTGGTATGCAGCTGCCAGGTTAAACCAGGCAAGCTCGCTATATGGAAAATCCTCGATGATTTTCTGGTGCAGCCGGATACTTTCTTCGTTTCGCCCGGTGAAATCAGTCCAGAAACAAATTTTATACAAGGCTTCTTCGTTGTTCGGATCCTGGTCAAGTATCAGCTTAAGACAATCAAAGATTTTATCAAATTCTTCATAGTCATCATAAACATCAGCCAGTTCGAATAACATTTCAATTTTCTCCTGTCCCTCGAACAAGGTCAGGGCATTCTCCAGCAATACCACCGCTTTCTCCTGCTGATCAAGCGCCAGGTAGGCATCTGTTTTCAGTATATAAAGATTGATATCGTTGCTGTCCAGCAGTTCTGCATGGCCGAGAATGGTCAGTGCTTCCTGGTATTTACGGGTAGCAATCAGTAAATCTGCCTTTTTGATCAGAAGGCTGCCGCTGTAAGGGTATTGCTCTATCCCGAGTTCTGCGGCTTCGATGGCCTGGGCGAGATCTTCCACATCATCGAAATAATCTATGATCTTTTCAAAAGCCTCTTCTTCAAGGAATGAATGTCCGCGTCCAGCTTTTAAGTTCTGGAACACCTTTACCAATTCCCTTATTTCCTCATTGTCCTGCCGAGATGGGTTTTCTTTCATCTATTTATGAAATAGGTTTATGTAAAGTACTTTATCCATTCACTTTATCCAAGTAATTGTTGTTGACAAATGTTGATAATTATAACTGCCGGGTTTTGGATTAAAACCGGATTAATTTACAATAGCACCAAATTATTCACCGCCTAATTAATTACATCATTTTCAGTGTTTTACAAAATTCGGAAAATAAACTAGGTGTTTATGCAACGATTCCACCACATAAATGATCATCTTTTTATAGAATCCTGTAACTTTTTCCGGGCCTGCCCGTTAAAACAATACTAATCTTTTTTATAAAGGGTTAAAAAGTTCCCAAAAAAAATTATATTTTTGTTCACGATGCAAGAAACATTTACGCTAAAATTTAACCACATGCTAAAAAAATCAATAGTCTCTCTCTCATTTATAGGGGTTGTTGCTCTTGCATTGGCCAGCACTGGTGGTGGAATCAAGAAAAAAAGTAACAAGCTTTTTAATCCTGAATTCGCTCCGATCAAAACTTCTACCGGTTTCTCCATGAGGTCCGGGGTTAGTTATTCAGGAAGCTTTATTACTTCCAGCCAGAAGAATAAGTCATCAATGAATCTTAACTCACTGGTTACATATCAGAAAGGCAATGTGATTTATATTCTTCCGAATCAACACCGGATCAATCTCACAAAGAGCCAGAAGTCAAATCTTAGCCTGGTAGATGTTAAGATAAACCTTCACAAATAAGTTTTCGAAAGAGATTGCCCTCCAGTTCCCGTTAGTCAGCAATGCTTAAAAGAGATTGATTGTTCCTTGAACAATCATTTTTTTTGCCCTTCCGGGTCCTGGTTTTAACCTAATTCATCTGCTTGCTTTCTTCATAGGTCATTTCCCGGTATCCTGTTTTTGGAACATCGAAACGTGAAGCGGGCACGGGATTAAGATTGATCCTTGAAACAGTATACTTAATCCGGAACTTACCCTGGCTAAGCTCATACTCAAGAGGAAGCCCGTTAAGGTTCTTAAACTGGTAATCATAGTCCTTGTTTTCAGGGACAATTTCGGGAGTATAATAGACGATAAACGTAGATCCGTCTGATAATTTTGCTTCTGCTTTTATACAGTTATATCCTGCAATCTGCTTGGTTTCGTTTGTATTTGTAAAAGTAATTCCATCGTATCTTTTGTTCTTCTGGCTCCAGTTATCAGGTGATAACCTTATGAGTAACTTCTGACCACTCACCTCACGGAGAACCACAGCCGAACCCGTTCTTGAATCATGAATAGTCGCGGACGAAAATAGTGCACTAACCATTTCAGAACGGCTAAGATTTCCTTTCAGATACACTGTTGTTGTTGCTCCATCAAATGCATCGGCCATCTTTGGCTGAGGGCTGCCGGAGGTTATAGCCGCATCATAAACTAACGTTAACTCAGAAACTTTTTTCTGACTATAAGCCGGCATGGAAAAGATTGCCAGGGTGAAAAACAGAATCAGGCTGATATTTTTCATGTAAGCGTTCATGTTAATGATAACATATATAAGACGTTACAAACTACGGAATCGTTGTCATAAAGTCAAAGACCTGCCTTAATTACCAGAATCAAAGCAGGCCCTTCACAAAAAATTATCAAAATCCGCACAGTTGCGGCGGCGATGTAAGTATCAGTTATCTCTTAGAACTACTACTACCCTTCGTTTTCACTTCCTGAGCCTTCTTCTGGGTCTCCTGAACCTGTTCAAGACGCTCCTGCCATTTGGATTTAACCTTTGGCTTTTTCCGGTTCTCCTCAATCTTAGCGAGGATCTTATCGTGGTCAATAATATAATTATTGATGGTAAACTGCAATAACAGGGTAATGATGTTTGAAACTGTATAATACCAGGTCAGTGCTGAAGGCAGGCTGTTGAAGATAAACAGCATGATAAATGGAAAGATATAAGGCATGTATTTGAGCGCAGGATTGCTTTGATCCGGCGTCATGTTCATGTTATATATCGAAATCAAAAAGCTTGTTAATACAGCCAGCAGGGTAAATAAACTGATGTGGTCGCCGAAATACGGGATGGTGAATGGCAAACGCGCAATTACATCATATGATGCAAGATTGTTTGCCCAGAGAAAACTTTCACCCCGCAATGCTATATTTGAGTTGAAGAAGCTATAAAGTGCAAAGAAGATCGGAATCTGTAATAATGCCGGGATACAACCTCCCAGTGGATTCACACCAGCTTCTCTGAAAAGCTTCATCTGCTCCATTCCGACAGCCTGCTGATCATTACCAAGTCTTGCCTTCATCTTTTCAATCTCCGGCCTTAAAGCCTTCATCTTGGCACCGCTGAGATAACTGGTATAAACCAATGGCGAAGTCACCAGGCGTATAACGAGCGTGAGCAGTAAAATAACTATGCCTAAACTACCTGCGAATGATCTGAAAAAATCAAACACAGGCATGATGATATATTTGTTGATCGGCCTCACAAATGCATACATGTCGCGGCCAAGGTTAACGATCTTGTCCATGTCTTCGGCCTGTTGTTTCAGGATGGTATAATCGTTCGGTCCGAAATACAATTGCAGGGGAACAGATGCCTGTGCGGTTAAGGGTAGTTTTTTCTGAAGATTGGTTGTCACTTCCGCAATTGATAGAGCCGTATCCGGGGATCTCACCCACCGCACTTCCCCGCTATTGAAATTATCTTTTGCGATCAGGGTTGTATTAAAAAACTGCTGAGCCACACTTACCCATTGAACGGGCTTTTCAAATTTATGCTCAGTCTTTTGCATGATATAATCAAAATCGTTGTCTTCAACGAAACAGATATTGGACTGTAATCTTTCATACTTGGCATCTTCTTCCTTGGATAGAGGCCTGGCATTCCAGGTTAGGTTAAATGCACCCTGGGTCAGCAACTTATCGGCACCGTTCATCTGCACGTTCCAATCCAGCATATAAGAGCCGGATTTAAGAAGGAACTGGTGCGTGATCAGTTCGCCATTATTACCTGCGGGAAGTGTAAAAATGATTGATTGACCATTGTCAGGAGTCCTGGTAACAGTTGGTGCATTGAAATACAGATCTGCCACCTGCGAAGACTGGTTTGGACCTGTATTCACAGCATAAGATATCCTGTCAAATGAAGTACTGTTTAATACAACAGGTGAACTATCCCTGAGTGATTTGTATTTTTTAAGTTGAACGGTTCGTGGCTGACCTCCTTTATTGGAAAAGGTAATTTTTATCACTTCATTCTCCACTACGGTGGTTTCTTCTTTTCCCGCTGTCTTTAATATAGCGGAGGTGTCTGGGGCGACACCCGCCACTGAATTCGTATCCCGGATTACTGCCATTGAATCCTTTACACGCTGCACAAAAGCAAGGGAATCCTTTTCTTTTTGTTGCGCATAAGCTAAATCTTTACTATTCTGTGTAGAAAGATATAAGTAAACAAAAAGTAACCCGGCCAATAACACAAAGCCTATTACCGTATTGCGGTCCATACTGCCCATTATGAAAAATTAATTTAAGGAGTGCAAATATAGGGGTTTGCCAATCAGATCATTTCACTTTGCAGCTGCGGATTTTTCATAGCCAGCTTCAATTCGGCATATTCCTTAGCCGCTTTGATGAAATGAACGAATACAGGCTGTGGATTTTCTACAGTGCTTTTCAGCTCCGGATGATACTGAACTCCAATAAAAAACGGGTGTTCGGGCAGCTCAATGATCTCAACCAGGCCACTTTCGGGGTTTTTGCCACTGGCAACCATTCCGGCTTCTTCGAACTGGTTCAGGTATTTATTATTGAACTCCCAGCGGTGACGGTGTCTTTCGTTGATCAGGGGAACTCCGTAAATCTGCCTGGCCAGTGAACCCTCTTTCAGTTCACATGGGTATGAACCAAGGCGCATAGTACCGCCTTTGGTAGTAATTTTCTTTTGCTCTTCCATCAGGTCAATTACCGGGTCTGGTGTATCCGGCCTCATTTCGGTTGAATGAGCATCTTTGAGATTCAGCACGTCCTGGGCATATTCAATAACGGCCATCTGCATACCAAGGCAAATGCCGAAAAACGGCAGCTTATTTTCGCGGGCAAATTTAACGGCTGTGATCTTACCATCAACCCCGCGGTGTCCAAATCCTGGCGCTACCAGCAAACCATCAAGATTCTGAAGTTTTTCGGCAACATTTTCATCAGTAATAAATTCACTGTGCACGTTAACGATCTGCACCTTGCACTCATTGACTGCGCCGGCATGAACAAACGATTCGAGGATCGACTTGTAGGCATCCTGCAATTCAATGTATTTTCCTATCAATCCAATGGTGACCCTGCTCTTAGGATATTTCAGTTTGTCCAGGAATTCCTTCCAGCGTGAAAGTTCCGGTTCATTGTATTGAGTGATGTTTAGTTTTTTCATGCAGATCTTGTCCAGCTTCTCATTCATCATCAGCAAAGGAACCTCATAAATGGAATTAGCATCCATGGCTTCAATCACCGCTTCCTGTTTTACATTACAAAACAAGGCAATTTTCCGCCGTATTTCAGGCGAAAGTGACTCTTCAGTTCGGCAAACAAGAATATCCGGATGAACTCCTTCCTGGCTGAGCATTTTAACACTGTGCTGGGTCGGTTTTGTTTTCAGTTCCTTGGCAGCTTTGAGATAAGGAATAAGGGTCAGATGAACAACCACCGTATCTTCTTCGGGAAGCTCCCATTGTAGCTGCCGCAGTGCCTCGATAAATGGTAAACTTTCAATATCACCCACGGTTCCCCCGATCTCGGTAATAATTATATCAAATTCGTTGCTCTGGCCCAGCAACAACATCCTTCTTTTGATTTCATCTGTAATATGCGGTACAACCTGTACCGTTTTCCCCAGGTAAGATCCTTCACGTTCTTTATTGATTACTGTCTGGTAAATTTTACCCGTGGTAACATTGTTTGCCTGGGAAGTGAATATATTGAGGTATCGTTCGTAGTGACCCAGATCAAGATCTGTCTCAGCGCCGTCTTCGGTAACAAAACATTCGCCATGTTCGTAAGGATTTAATGTACCAGGATCAACATTAATATAAGGATCAAATTTCTGGATGGTCGGTCGCAAACCCCTTGCCTGCAAAAGCTTGGCAAGTGAAGCTGCAATAATACCTTTACCCAGGGAGGATGTTACCCCACCGGTAACAAAAATGTACTTAGCCATGACGGATGGTTAAAATTTATAAGAATAAGTTATTAATAAGTCAAATAATATCGGACCGGAGAGTGAACAAACTCCGGAAATATTTCAAGGTAATTTTAGGGGGTAATCGCTGCGATGATTGTAAAATATCAAGGTCGTTAATGCACCCTCCCATCGACCCGGCGGAAACATTTGTAGAATCATTCCTGAAGGTCATGCAAACCTAAGTCAAATTTTCTGACTGTTAAAATCGGATAACCGAGTTGGGGAAAATTTAAGAAACCTGGTGTATTAAGAGACCAGGAAAGATAATAGCTGCATCTGCATCAGGTATGGAAGCCTGGCTTTTTACCTTCGAACAGCCTGGATATACTTTATTTCAGGAGCCAGAGATGGTACACTGGCTTTGATATTTACGAGGTGGTCGGTGTTAACATGTTTAGTATCAGATGTTTTTACCGAATGCAACCATATTATTGCAACAATTTCGGCCAATAATATAACGTAGCTGAACTTTTCTTTTCTCATAGACTATTAGTTAATCAGAACCTGCAGCACAAATCTCCGACGAACTTAAACGCAATTTCTGAAGATTTATTTCAACATCCAAACGGATACCATTAATTCTTAATATAGGAAATATATACCCAACCAGGAAAAGGGAAGCAAAAACTGAACCAGTTAATTCACATAAGATTTTAAGTAATTAATCTTTCTGTATTTTATCAAAGCTCGCAACGATCCCCAGTATCAATGACGAACTGAAACCCTGGTGCTCCATTTGGTTTAAGCCTGCAATAGTACATCCTTTTGGAGTTGTAACCTTATCTATTTCCTGCTCAGGATGGGATTTGTTTTTCAGCAACAGATCAGCCGCTCCTTTTACAGTTTGTGCTACAATCAGGCTCGCCGTGGCAGCATCAAATCCGATTTCAATACCACCCTGGATATTGGCCCGGATGTACCTCATGGCAAAAGCGGTTCCACAAGCACCGAGAACCGTTGCCGCATCCATGAGTTTTTCATCGATCCACGCCACTTTCCCGAGTTGGCTGAAAAGGTTTTCAATATATCGCACCTGGTCAGCGTTTGCGCTTAGTGCTGAAAGGCAGGTCATCGATTCCTGGATGGCGATCGCAGTATTTGGCATAGCCCTCACTATGGGAATTGGTTTAGCCAGTGTATCCCTCAAATGTTTGATGCCAACGCCGGTGATAACGGAAACAATCAGATGTTTTTTCTCGTCGAGGTCTTCCCTTATGCCGAGAAGAATTTCATCTATCTGGAAAGGTTTAACCGCCAGGATGATCAGATCCGCAAATCTTGCCGCCTCGCCGTTATTGTCACTGACCAAAACGCCTTTTTCCGCGAGACCGGTAAGCGTTTGTATGTTTCTTTTAGTAATGATAATATTACCCGGGACTGTAAAACCACTTTGAATGAGTCCCTGTGCAATCGCAGTGCCCAGGTTTCCGCCGCCGATGATAGCAATTTTTTTATCCATGTTAAAAAAATGGAGATTTTAATAATATTTGTTTTTTGAAAGATAGTTTCTTACATAATCATCCACTCCATCTTCGAGCGAAAAAAAGTGATCCTGGTAACCTGCCCTGGTGAGTTTTTGCATGTCTGCCTCAGTAAAATACTGATACTTGTCACGAATATCCTCGGGCATGTCTATAAAGTTAATCTCCGGCTCAAGATCCAATCCTGCAAAGGTAGCTTTTACGAGGTCCTCAAATGCACGTGCCTTACCTGTTCCAAGGTTGTAAATCGCACTGTTCTTACCGGCCCATTCCGGATTGGCAAAATATGTTTCCATAAACCAGTAACAAACCTTCAATATGTCTTTTACATATATAAAATCTCTTAACTGCTGGCCGTCGCGGAAATCAGGACGGTGCGATCTGAAGAGATTCACAATACCGTTTTTCTGAATCTGCCGGTAAGAATGAAAAATGACACTGGCCATTCTTCCCTTATGATATTCATTCGGTCCATAGACATTGAAAAATTTTAAACCTGCCCAGAATGGTGGTCGCTGATTTTGTTTCAATGCCCATTTGTCGAATTCGTTTTTTGACACGCCATAAGGATTCAGTGGCTTGAGATCATTGACCGTATCATGATTATCTGAGTAGCCCTCATCTCCTGAGCCATAGGTCGCAGCTGATGATGCATAAACTACAGGTACAGCTTTGGCTGCACACCAGTTCCATATTTTTTTTGAATAATCTACATTCAGATGTTCATGCACACTATAATCAAATTCGGTAGTATCTGTTTTGGCGCCGATATGAAAGATAAAACTGATGGCAGGTTTTGAATTCTCGAGCCATTCAAAAAAAACTTCCCTTTCTACTTTTGCGCTGTATTTTTTATTTTCAAGATTAGGAACCTTATCAAGGCGGCTGAAATCATCAACAAGAATGAGATTTTCAAAACCATTTCCATTAAGATATCCTACCAGGCAACTTCCAATAAAACCTGCAGCGCCGGTAACTACTACCTGGCCACTCTTATCTATATTTTTTACAGAACCACCTGCTCCCATCTTTTTCAGATTCTTATTGAATTAATTCTGTTGCAGCGCCATTGATGCCTCTTCTCCCGAGATAACATTTTCGATTGCAGTATCGTAACTGAATTTCCAATCTTCAATCTTCCCCCAGTTCATACCGTCGACTTCCATTTCTCCGGCAGTTACTATCCCGAGTTCTTCAAAAGGATGAGTACCTGTCACAGCTTTAAATTCTTCCAGTTGAGACTCACTAACGCTGACCACTACCCGACTTTGCCCTTCTCCGAACCAATATGCATCTTTACGGATATTGGAATCTGCCGCTTCCACATCTATACCAAGGTTACGGTTGAAACAGCTTTCAAACAAGGTAACAGCCAATCCACCTTCGCTGATATCATGAGCTGACCTTATCAGTTGTTTTGCAATCAACCTGGCAAGTAACTTTTGCAAAGCCAGTTCTTCCTCAATTTCAAAATGAGGGGCAGGGCTGAATTCGATGCCCAGTATTTTGTGCAGGTATTCTGAAGAACCGATATCATTGCTGCTTTTACCGAGCAGGAATATATAATCACCTTCATTCTTAAAATCCATGGTCATTTTCTTGTCAGCATTTTCCAACAGGCCAACCATGCCGATTGTAGGCGTTGGATAAACGGGTCCATCGGGATTCTGGTTATAAAAACTAACATTCCCACCTGTAACAGGGGTATTAAATTTCAGGCAGGCATTTCCCATTCCCTTGATGGCATGTACAAACTGGTAGTACACTTCAGGATCATAAGGGTTTCCAAAGTTCAGGCAGTTTGTGATGCCAAGTGGCTGACCCCCGCTACAGACTATGTTCCTGGCAGCTTCAGCAACAGCAATCATACCGCCTTTATAGGGATCGGCATATACATAACGGCTGTTGCAATCCGTGGTCAATGCCAGTGCTTTATTTGTCGGTTTAGCTATTACAATTGCAGCATCGCTGGGCGAATTGGTTGAACTGTTCCCGGTACCCACCATACTGTCATATTGGGTATAAACCCATCGTTTTGAAGCGATGTTTGGAATGCTGATGATCTTTTCTGCAACCGCCTTCAGATCATCCGGAACATTAATTGATGAAACATCAAAGCGGCGAATCTTTTCAAAATATGCCGGCTCACGGTATTCACGGTTATAAACAGGAGCTCCACCGCCGAGCACAAGATCAAAGGCCGGTAATTCAGCTTCAAGATTTCCATGCATATAAAAACGGAGTATTCCGTCGCCTGTAACTTCGCCTATTTCAGAGCATGGCAGATCCCATTTATCAAAAACCGCCAGTACTTCTTTTTCTTTTCCTTTCTCCACGACCATCAGCATTCTTTCCTGACTTTCGCTCAACAACAGTTCCCAGGCTTTCATGTTCTGCTGACGTGTTGGAACTTTATCAAGGTCAATGCGCATGCCGACTTCACCTTTTGCACTCATTTCTGAAGTGGAACAAATGATTCCGGCAGCTCCCATATCCTGCATACCAACTACTGCACCTGTCTGAATAACTTCCAGGCAAGCTTCCAGTAATTTTTTCTCCTGGAAAGGATCACCCACCTGTACAGCAGGCAGTTCACCAGTACTTTCGGCAGTGATATCTGCTGAAGCGAAAGAAGCTCCACCTATGCCATCTTTGCCCGTGGCACTACCAACAAAAAATACCGGGTTACCTATGCCTTTGGCAGTAGCTGAAATTGTTTCACCTGCTTTGAGGATACCTACGCTCATGGCATTTACAAGCGGGTTGGTATGATAACATTGCTCAAAATATATTTCACCGCCAACGGTCGGAACACCAAAGCAGTTGCCATAGTGACCGATGCCTTTTACCACACCGGCAAGCAGATGTTGTGTTTTTGTTTCCGGAAGATTACCAAACCTGAGTGAGTTGAGTGAGGCGATAGGCCTTGCACCCATTGTAAAAATGTCGCGGTGTATTCCACCTACTCCTGTTGCTGCTCCCTGGTAGGGTTCAATGGCAGAAGGATGATTATGGGATTCTATCTTAAAAACTACTCCATAACCATCACCGATATCCATCAGGCCGGCATTTTCATCGCCTGCCTTTACAAGCATTTTCTCACCATCCCTTGGAAGGGTCTTAAGCCATTTGATAGAATTTTTATAACTACAGTGTTCACTCCACATCGCACTGAACGAGCACAATTCATTAAAATTAGGGATCCGGCCAAGTTTTTCTTTTATCAGTTCAAATTCTTCTTCGGTTAAACGAAGTTGCTTTGCTGTCTTAACTGTTATTTCCATGGTGCTGCAAAAGTACAAAAAACAAGATCAGTCTGTAAGATCGTTCTGAAGTGTTGCAAAATATTCTTCCGTTACATGTTGCATTTCAAATTTTTGAATAACAAATGTCCTGCCTGTCCTGCCCATTTCCAGGCGGGCGGCTTCGGACATATTGATCACTTTTTCCATTTTATCTGCGAGATCAAACGGGTCTTTTACCTTGCATAAAAATCCGGATTGATTGTTTAACACTACATCACGACATCCCCGGGTGGCGGAGGTGATAACGGGAAGTTCCATGGCAGCGGCTTCCATCAGGCAACGTGGAATGCCCTCATTATAGAAAGATGGAAAAATAAAACAATGTGCACCTGAAAGATAGGGCCTCACATCACGGGCGAACCCCCTATAATTGATAAGGCCTTCTTTCTGCCAGCGATCAATATCGGCCTGGGCAATGGAATCGGGATGATGATCTTCTAAAAATCCCAGCAGTTCAAAATTTACATCATAATTTTTTTTCCTGAGTATTCTTGCCGCATCGGCATAGATCATGATCCCTTTACTTTTCAGAAGTCTTGTACTCATGATAAAAGTAAACCTGGGATTGCTCACACGTTTTTTTGGGGGCGAAAAATGAATTGTATTGATGCCTTCACCGGGCATAACTTTCATTTTACTGATATCAACAATTTTCTCAGTAACAAAAATCCTCGCATCTTCATTATTCAGGAACCATACTTCTTTAGCCTTTTTAAGTGAAAATTTATAAAGGGATTTCATTAAATAAAAAAGCCAGTTCCTTTTTGCAAAAGGATATCCTAAACCTGTGATGACGGCAACCGAAGGAATATTAATGGCAGCAGCAGCAAGTGACCCATAGATATTTGGCTTAGCTACATAATGAAAGATGAAATCAGGTTTGTTGTCTGCATAAATTCTTTTAAGCTTGCGGAAAAACAAATAATCCTTCAGGGGATTTTCAGTTTTATTATTAAAAGCAATGGGAATAAAACGACAACCAGACTCCACAAGTTCAGACGAATATTCGTCATCGGGTGCAATAACTAAGATATCATGACCTGCTTCCATGAGCGATCTGATTACATCCAGTCTGAAATTATAAACCGACCATGCACTATTTGAAACAAAAGCAATCAGTTTTACAGGGTTGTCCCGATTCATGCGCTGAATTGTGCTCAAATTTATACATTTAAGTGGTAAGACAATTCTTATTAGTGGGAAGACGTTGCTAACTTGAGCCTTTATGTAACCCTAATTTTTTCATGTTTGTTTTCACGGCGGTTTTATTGTTTACTATACTGGCAGTATTATGGCTTCGCCGGGCTATGCCAAAGGATCAATACGGACTCACAGATTTCCAGATTGTGCTGGCCTTCGGATTCAAAGTATTGATGGGCTGTGCCTATGGTTATATTTTCCTTGTGAAATATGATGGCGATGATACATGGTGGTTACATGAATACTCCCTCGGACAAACTGATCTCCTCAAAGAGGATCCCTGGTGGTTTTTTGCAGAAATGAATCCACTAATAGCTTTTACCAGGGAAGATGCTTCAGCCGGTTATTATTACCTGGCTGATCTTGAAACCTGGCTATTGACGAAACCATTTGCATTTGTGAATTTTTTGAGTGGGGGCAATTATTATATCAACATCGTTTTCTTTAATATACCCGTTTTTTTGGGTCAATATTGGTTATTTCGATTGCTCCGCAAAAAGTTTGCCTCGCCGGGATGGCCGGTTTATGCCGTTGTTTTCCTGGTTCCGCCGGTTGTATTTTGGTTGAGTGGTTTGCGGGCAGATGGCATCTTGTTTTTTATGGTGATGCTCGCTTTCCGGGAATTCAGCAAGCTAATAGAAAGGCCGGCAGTACGGCCAGTTATCATTTATATTCTTGCCCTGGCCTGTATTTTAATATTACGCAGTATTGTGCTGATGCTGCTTGTTCCGGCTTTTGTGAGCTGGTTTATTACCAGGAAAACCGGTAAGCCGCCGGTCCCCGTTTTTATCGCAGTTTATTCCACCTGTATAATACTGGTTCTGGGAAGCATTTTAGTTTCGCCTGAGCGAAATGCAGCAACGGTTATCGTTAATCACCAACGGTCTTTTTTCGAACTGGAGGGGAACACAAGATTCCACCTGGATAGCCTTGAGCCGGAAGCTTTAAGTTTTGTTCGGATTCTTCCCCAGGCTTTAAATAATACTTTTCTGCGACCATATCCCTGGGAAGCAAAGGGAGCTTTACAATATGCCTCGGTGCTGGAAGTGCTGCTGTTTCTGTTCCTGGTTTTTCTTTTGTCGCTTCGCCCGATTCCGGGCTGGAAAGGAGTAATAAATCACCCGTTTACTCTGTCTTTTCTGTGTTTTGCGGCTTCGTTATATGTGATAACCGGTTATATTGTTCCATTTCCAGGAGCCATTGTCAGATACAAGATAATTGGCGAGCTATTTATGATGTCAATTATGACCTGTTGCATCAACTGGAACCGTCAGCGACCTGACGCATTATAAAATCCACAGATATCAATAATTATTTAATATTTATTTTTGCCGGTCTTTTTCCCATTTAACTGTGAAATTTTTCGTTTTTAAGGCTAGTTTATCCACAATAATTGGAAAAAATCAAGATTCTGGACAAATACTTTTTTAAAAAGCAGTTTTATCGTTTATTTGCCAAAACTAAAACAATCAATGGAATCATTACGTTTTCAAGCAATCAACGATCTGAGTAAAGCTACCCCTGTGGAAGTAGATGGCTCAATGAAGATCACCGCCAT
The DNA here is from genome assembly GCF_035489435.1 of Flavitalea sp. NCBI lineage: Bacteria > Pseudomonadati > Bacteroidota > Chitinophagia > Chitinophagales > Chitinophagaceae > Flavitalea > Flavitalea sp. Next base: position 47,326 of record NZ_DATHKG010000018.1, on the reverse strand, counting down.
TTTTGGTGAAAATGTTTTCACCATGAAAGTTGCACGTGAATTTTTAAGTGATGAAGCATTTAAAAGTCTGAATTCATCAATAAAAGGATCTAAGAAGATAGACAGGATGATGGCTAACCAGATAGCTGCCGGCGTTCGCCAGTGGGCAGAAAGCAAAGGTGTGAGTCACTTCACGCACTGGTTTCAACCATTGACCGGATCATCTGCAGAAAAGCATGATTCCTTTTTCACAATAAAAAGTGATGGTACTGCGCTCGAAGAATTTGACGGCGCGGCACTTATTCAGCAGGAGCCTGATGCTTCCTCTTTCCCAAGTGGTGGGTTGAGAGCTACTTTTGAAGCCAGGGGTTATACCGCCTGGGATCCATCTTCACCGGCATTTATCATGGAGATCGGCCAGGGTAAAACACTTTGTATACCGACACTTTTCGTTTCATATACCGGTGAATCACTTGACTATAAGGCGCCATTGCTTAAGGCACTTGAATCACTGAACAAATCCGCAGTTGAAGTTTGTCATTACTTCGATAAAAATGTAAACAAAGTAACTGCTACCCTGGGTTGGGAACAGGAGTACTTTGTAGTAGATGAAGGTTTATTCAATGCAAGACCTGACCTGGTAATGAGCGGTCGTACTGTATTTGGTCATTCCCCTGCAAAAGGTCAGCAACTTGAAGATCATTATTTCGGATCTATTCCTGAAAGAATCTATGCTTTCATGCGTGATTTCGAAACTGAATCTTACAGACTTGGTATCCCTTTAAGAACCCGTCATAATGAAGTTGCACCTGCCCAGTTTGAGTGTGCACCTATCTTTGAAGAAGTAAGTGTTGCGGTGGATCACAACTTGTTGTTGATGGATATCATGGATCGCGTTGCCCGCCGTCACAAGCTGCGCGTGTTGCTTCATGAAAAACCATTTGCAGGAATTAACGGAAGTGGTAAACATAACAACTGGTCAATGGCTACTGATACCGGCGTTAACCTGCTGGCTCCCGGTAAAACTCCAAAGACAAACCTGATGTTCCTTACTTTCTTCGTTAACACGATTAAAGCTGTTCATGACTATGCAGATCTGTTGAGAGCAGCTATTGCCTCTGCAGGAAATGATCACCGTCTTGGCGCTAACGAAGCTCCTCCTGCAATCATATCTGTATTTATCGGTCAATACCTGACGAAAGTACTTGGAGATGTAAAGGAAAGAGTTGGAGGAAAATTTGACGAACAGGATGAAGCAATTTTAAAACTCGATCTACACAGAAGTATTCCTGAATTGTTGCTTGACAACACAGATCGTAACCGTACTTCTCCTTTTGCATTTACCGGTAATAAGTTTGAGTTCCGCGCCGTAGGTTCTACTGCAAACTGCGCGAACGCAATGACCGTGTTGAATACAATCATGGCAGAAACCTTAAAGAAATTTAAGAAAGATGTTGATTCCCTGATTGAAAAAGGAGACAAAAAAGAAATCGCGATCATGCATGTGATCCGTGAATACGTTGTTGCGAGTGAAAAAGTTTTATTTGAAGGTGATGGTTATAGCGATGAATGGCACCATGAAGCGGAAAGACGTGGTTTACCAAATGTTCGTACTTCACCTCTCGCCCTTGATGCAATGACTACCGATAAGGCGAAAGCCCTTTTCGAACATAATAATGTTTATACTCATTCTGAGTTGGAGGCGCGTCATGAAATTGAACTTGAAAAATATCTGAAAAAAGTTCAGATCGAAGCCCGTATCATGGGTGAACTGGTTACAAGTCACATTCTTCCCGCAGCTATTGAGTATCAGAATACACTCATCAACAATATACAGGGATTAAAGAGCCTCGGGTTTGATGAAGCAGCTTACGCCAATCAGCAACAGATCGCCATCAAGATTTCTGAACATATCGGAAAGGTGAGTGATCTTGTTGAAAAAATGATCCAGCAGCGTAAGATAGTGAACGCTATGACTGACACTCGTACAAAAGCAATTGCTTATTGTTCGCAGATAAAGGATACATTCTTTGATCCGATCCGTTACAGCGTAGATAAACTTGAACTGCTTTGCGGAGACGAGTACTGGCTGTTACCAAAGTACAGGGAAATGTTGTTCCTGAGATAATAGCATGTTCCATAAAAAAACTAACTGCTAAAAACATAATCCCGGTTGCCAAAGGTAACCGGGATTGTTTTTTCAAAGAAACATTAAAGGTTCAGTAATTCATTGTTCAGTAATTCACTTCAGTTTCTCCTTAGCCCATTTCAGCGCTATGGCCAGTTGTTCTTTCATTGTGAGTTGAGAATTATCCAGTATGAGGGCATCAGCAGCCTGGCGTAAAGGACTGATCTCACGATGTGAATCAATATAATCACGCATTTCCAGATTAGCCTTTACTTCTTCCAGGGTGATATTGGGATTTTTTTCGTAGAGTTCGTTGAATCTGCGTTCTACTCTTACAGCGTTGTCGGCTGTCATGAAGATTTTTAATTCAGCATCAGGAAACACTACAGTGCCAATATCACGTCCATCCATAACTATCCCTTTATTATCACCCATATGCTGTTGCTGAGCAACGGCAAATTCCCTCACTTCTTTAACTGCAGCCACTTCGCTTACTTTTTCGGCAACTACCAGGTCCCTGATCACGTATTCGACGTTTTCGCCATTTAAGTGCATTTCGCTGTTCCTGCTCTTTTCGTTATGTATAAACTCCAGTGTTATGTCGTTGAGTGCCTGCTGAACGGCTTTGTGCCTTGTCCAGTCAATATGATTACGGAGAAAATAAAGTGTAATAGCCCGGTACATTGCACCGCTGTCTATATAAACATAGCCAAGTTCAGTGGCAAGTTGTTTTGCAACAGTGCTTTTACCGCATGATGACCATCCATCTATCGTGATAATAATTTTCTTTGCCATGATTCTGATTGCAAATTTGCCATGATTCTGATTACAAAAATGCAGAAAAAAAACCATGTAAAATCATATTAAATGCATTCACAGATTAGTCGTTGGTTCAGGATTATCGAAATTCTTTTTATGTCCGGGCTTATTGAACCTGCCAATAATTTTCAGAACAGGAGTAAGTGTTAAAAGCAACAACAGGTTTTCAAAATTGTAAATATAAAAGATGGCGAAGCCTCCGATGAAAAATAACAAATAAGCCACCAGCAGCAATTTATCCCACTTGAAATTTATAAATCCTATTATAAATAATCCTTCAATCAGGATGAGGAAAACCCAAAGAGCATGAGCAGGATATTTATGAGATATCAGCCATTTGATGATATTCATTTCCAGAGAGCTTTTGTTAGAAACAAGTGCTTCCAGGTGGGTTGCAATTAACAACATATTTGTCTGATCGACATGCCATAGATTACCCCGTGCAATTTTCCAGCAGGCCGCACTAACCATCATAAAACATAAAAAAAACCTGCAGAATGTAAATGCTGTAACAAAGCGCGGATTACCCGAAAATATGAATGGAAATGCCATGATCATTAAGCCGATGTTTGTATAATGATGGCCGGCTAACATATTATAGACTATAAAGTAGATGAAATACAATACAAAGAACAGTGAAGGAAAGGTTCTTTGCCTTGGCCAGATTATAGAAGCCAGACAGGATAGAACCAACAATGCATCGAAATAGGGCGCAGGCCATCCCGAAATGAACTTCGGAATACCGGCAATCATAAACATCAGGTATACCGGGTCAACATCCTGTTTCAAAAGCGGGTTTGGTCCAACCTGGGAGATCAGGATGTGATAGCAGAAATTAAGAACAATACTAAAAAGCGCCAACGAATAAAAAACCCGTTGCAATAAGTATCTGTTCGTGGAAACAAAATAAGAATAATCAGAAAACTTCCAGTATTTCATGCTTTAAGGGGCTGGGATATAATGTGGTTCTATTCAGAAGATACTTTGTCTCCACAATTTTAACGACAGCATTATCAATGTCTGCTATGTGATTGCACTTTTCCTTAAACCAGGCTTTGAAATCATTCTGAGCCTTTGGAGTATTATAAACTTGCCGGGCAACAAAAGGATAAAAGACAGAGTTATATATAAAAGGATACCCGGTTTCAACCCGTGTTTTTAATATATCGTTTTGATTGTTTCGCTTCATTCCGATATAATTACCTGCATTTATTTCCAGCAATTGTGTTTCCCTAAAGGGCGGGTTATAAGATTCCAGGGTCCTGTCATTGATGAGGACCTGAATGGTTGAAAACGTATCAGACGCCATAACTTTTTCCGAGAACATGCCGAACAAAACAAAAGGAGTAGCCTCAAGCTTAATAAAGGTAAAAAACAACTGGATTGTTATACAGATAACGACAAGTAGAAATGCTTTGGGGTCTGTTCGTTTTAGTCCAACAAGAAATGAAAACAAAAGCATCCGCTTCTTTGAAGTTCTAAACATTCAATAAAATTATGTTTATAATAAATCTAGGTAATAAATAGAAACTTCTGCGATTTTATTCCTCATCCTCTTATGACATATCCTCATCTTTTATGACACAAAAAAACGTATTCCTCTTTTTGAATTGCAAAGTTTTGATATTGTTTCAGGTGTGATGGCGATAAAGCTTCATTTTGGAAACCGGCAGATTCAATGCGCCTCAGATAGTCATTTAACGCATAAACTCTCACATGATCTTTTTGCCCGAACAACTCTTCCTGCTTTACGGGGTCATTTATGGCCGGATCTTCTATTGTTGTGGATATTGATGCAGAAAAAGGAACCTGGAGTATGGCAACAGCCCGTGGTTTAAGCACACGATAAATTTCCCTGATTGCTTTTATATCCTGTGGTATATGCTCCAGAATATGATTAGCCATTACTATGTCAAATGTAGCATCCTGAAACGGCAGACAGGTGGCATCTGCAAACGCAATTTGTGAATCAATATTAGTATAGTACCCGGGCATCGTATCAACCGTAGTAACCTCGGCCTCCTTTTTCAAATACTCAAACAGATTTTTTTCAGGTGAAAATTGAAGTATCTTCTTCCCCCGAATGTCAATCCGGTCTTTCAGAATACAAAGCAATAGCCTTTCACGATTTTTGCTCATGCAATTCGGGCAAAAAACATTGTCTCCATATCCTGCGACGACATTATATTTCTTTATCACATTTGCTATGACAGTCCCCGGAATATCAGGCACAAAGCTTTGATACTGTTTATGGCAAAAATTGCAGGTGTATCCGGTTCCTTTCTGACTGGCATACCTGACTCTATTGCTGATTTTTATCAATTGAAAAATGGTTGAGCGATAAGTCAATTGCAAAGAATGATAGATGCCAAGTTTCTTTAAAACAGAGATTAGTTGTTGCTTCATTTTGGTATCTGGTGAAGCTGAAGATAAAACAATGAAGGATGTGTAACATAAAACGGGCCGCTAATACTGGCGGCCCGTTTATTATTTGTATTTACTGCCATGGCAGTGAACAATCCGATTTTTTTGCAAATTGATATTAAGCTTCTGTTTGATATTAAGCTTCTGACTTCTCCTTTGTTGGAGACTTCAGCGTGAAACTGAGTTTGGAATTCTCCTTATCCAGTTCCGCTACCATGATATCACCCGGCTTGATAGCCATCTTCAGAATTTCTTCTGCCAAAGGATCTTCGAGATACTTTTGAATGGCCCTGTGTAAAGGACGGGCACCAAATTGCTGATCATAACCTTTTTCAGCAATGAAGTTCTTCGCATCCTCGGCAAGCTCCAGTGAAAATCCAAGGTTTACAAGACGTTTTGTTACACCCTTCATCAGGATATCAATGATCTTGAAAATGTGTTCTTTGGTCAGTGAATTAAAGATGATCACATCATCAATACGGTTCAAAAACTCTGGTGAGAACGTTTTTTTCAGTGCTTTTTCAATAACTGCTTTGTTATTCTCATCCGCATTCTGTGTTCTTGACGCTGTTGTAAATCCAACTCCATCACCAAAATCTTTCAACTGGCGTACACCAATATTTGAAGTCATGATGATAGTAGTATTCTTGAAATCGATCTTTCTTCCAAGACCATCAGTAAGCTGACCATCATCCAGCACCTGCAACAAGATATTGTAAATATCCGGGTGCGCCTTTTCAATTTCATCCAGCAGAATCACTGAGTAAGGTTTGCGGCGGACTTTTTCAGTCAGCTGACCACCTTCTTCATAACCTACATAGCCCGGAGGTGCACCGATCAAACGGCTCACGGTAAACTTCTCCATATACTCACTCATGTCGATACGCACCAGCGCATCTTCAGAGTCGAACATATAACGTGCCAGTGAACGGGCAAGCTCGGTTTTACCAACCCCTGTAGGGCCCAGGAATATAAATGTACCAATTGGCTTCCTGGGATCCTTAAGCCCTACCCTGTTACGCTGTATGGCCTTCACCACCTTGCTGATAGCTTCATCCTGGCCTACAACCATGTTAGCCATATCAACGGCCATATTGCGAAGCTTATCACTTTCTGCCTGTACCATCCTTTTAACAGGGATACCGGTCATCATACTTACGACTTCGGCTATAGCCTCATCATCGATTGGATAACGCTTGTGTTTGCTTTCTTCTTCCCACTGACTTTTTGCTTTCTCAAGATCTTCCTGTAAGCGTTTTTCAGTATCGCGCAGAGATGCAGCTTCTTCAAATTTCTGGCTCTTCACCACTTTATTTTTTTCAACCTTCACATCTTCAATCTTCTTCTCAAGATCGAGGATCTCTTTTGGAACGTTGATATTCTTAAGGTGGATACGTGCTCCTACTTCATCCATTACATCAATCGCCTTGTCAGGCAAAAGCCTGTCGGTAATATAACGGTCACTCAGTTTAACACAGGCTTCGATAGCATCATTGCTATAGGTGACGTTGTGGTAATCTTCGTATTTGGATTTGATGTTGTTTAGAATCTGGATAGTTTCATCAACACTTGGTGGTTCGATGATAACCTTTTGAAAGCGGCGGTCAAGTGCACCGTCTTTTTCAATGTACATACGATACTCATCCAGTGTGGAAGCACCAATACATTGGAGTTCGCCACGGGCAAGAGCCGGTTTGAAGATGTTAGATGCATCAAGTGAACCACTTGCACCACCTGCACCCACAATAGTATGAATTTCATCTATGAAAAGAATCACATCCCTGTTCTTTTCGAGTTCGTTCATGATCGCCTTCATTCTCTCTTCGAACTGACCGCGATACTTTGTGCCTGCAACCAACGCTGCAAGATCAAGTGAAATAACTCTTTTGTCGAATAATACACGTGAAACTTTACGTTGCACGATACGTAATGCAAGACCTTCAACGATTGCTGTTTTACCAACACCTGGTTCACCGATAAGGATCGGGTTGTTTTTCTTTCTGCGCGAGAGTATCTGTGAAACTCTTTCGATTTCCAGTTCACGGCCGACTATCGGATCAAGAGATCCGTTTTCAGCGAGACGGGTAATATCGCGTCCGAAATTATCAAGGACGGGCGTTTTGCTTTTTGCGCTGCCGGCAGCTCGTGATTTCTGCTGTGAATACTTTTTTTCCTCATCAAAATCGTCTTCGTTTTCATCAGCGTATTCACTGCGTATGTCGTTGCTTTTGACCACGCCTAATTCGTTTCTGAATAAATCGTAATCCACGTCGAATTGATTTAAAATTTGAGTAGCAATGTTTTCCTTGTTCTTAAGAATTGATAGCATCAGGTGCTCCGTTTCTACCGTCGGGCTTTTTAGTGCCTTGGCTTCGAGAACGGTTACCCTGATTACTTTTTCTGCTTGTTTTGTTAACGGCAGACTATTAATGTTGGCGATGTTCTTACCGGTTTTATCTTTTACTGCAAGTTCAACTTCTTTCCGTAACTCATACAAATCGACGTTAAAGCTCTTTAAGATTCGCACCGCAGTGTTGTCACCTTCGCGAATCAGGCCCAGCAACAAATGTTCCGTACCGATAAAATCGTTCCCCAGCCGTAATGCCTCCTCCCTGCTAAAAGAAATGATCTCCTTGACCTGGGCTGAAAAATTGTTGTCCATTTTTCTAATTTGTTGTGAATGATACAATAATAACAAATATTTTTGACTAAAGTTGACGCCGTCAAAATATTAACGACGGTTATAATAATTAAGTGTATGCAGGTCAAAATTGATACCAGAGAGAAATTCCATGTCATTACGATCGGGGAACCAAAACTCGCTGCTAATATGACAGCAGAGCTTGATAAATACCTGCTACCCTTCGCCGAAGATCAAATCAGGAATGTTGTGCTCAATTGTGAAGACATCCGGGAGTTGGATAGTGCTGCGGGAGAACAGTTATTAAAAATTCAGCAGCATTTTTATGATCACCAGAGCTCGTTTGTAATTTGTAATCTTCAGCCCGCGGTGCAGGAGATGCTTGAAGCAAATGACCTGTTTGCACAATTGAATATAACCCCCACTGAAAGTGAAGCCTGGGACATAGTTCAGATGGAAGAGATAGAGAGAGAATTAATGGGCGGAGATTAAGTTTTTACAATGCACACTTACGTAATTATTGTAGCAGGCGGAAGCGGGGAACGGATGGGCACTTTGATCCCCAAACAATTCCTGGATCTGGTGGGGAAACCATTACTACATTACTCAATCACAGCTTTCAGAAGGGCATTTCCAGACATCAGAGTTATCCTGGTAGTTCCGTCGGCACATCTGCCAAGGGGTCAGGAGCTAGCCCGCAATCCTGCTTACAATGGCCAGGTGGAAGTGGTTACCGGTGGAGCAACACGCTTCGATTCTGTTAAGAATGGCTTAAAATACGTAGGAAAAGACTCCATCGTATTTGTACATGATGGGGTAAGATGTCTCCTTAGCCCGGATCTGATACTGCGCTGCTACAATAAAGCCATCCTTGAAGGCAACGCCATACCGGTTTTAACCGCAACGGATAGTATCAGAATTTCCAGTGAAGAGGGCAATATCCCGATAGACAGGTCCCTTGTTCATTTGGTACAAACTCCACAGACTTTCCAATCTGAATTATTGTTAAACGCATTTAAACAGGAATATCATCCTTCATTTACAGATGAAGCAATTGTTGTAGAAAAAACAGGGGTTCGCATTCATCTCATCGAAGGAGAATTGAGCAACATCAAAATCACCCGCCCAATCGATATGATAATTGCCGCGGAATTATTACGGAATGCTGATATTTCCCCGGATGAGTCGAAATAATCAACTCTTATTTTTTAAACCATCTAAACAGGAATGGAAGGTGGTTATAATGCAGGTGATAATAAATTTCGGTTTGAGGACTGAATTTCTGGTAAAATGTTGCAACACCTGGTATATCAGACCCTTCGAAATCCAACACGATATCCTCACCGGAATATTGCCGGATAATTGAGTCAATCATGAAATAGCCTGCTCTTGCAGTCCGGCCGCTTACGGTAGGAGCGCCCAACAGGTAATAAATTCTTTTTTCAAATACAAAGAACATCGCAGCAAAATACAATTCTCCTGTATCCTTGTTTTCCACTCCGCAACTTAGCAGGTTACCCGATTTACCAGCATCCACAGCAAATGAAAGCATACCGCCATAATCATCATCGCTGCAGGCAGCTTTTTCTCCATATGTTTTACGGTACAATGCAATTACATCATTGGGTGGCACATTGCCGGTAAACCTGCAATGTCTTGAGTTTGCTTTCCGCAGACATTTAGTCGCTTCTTCCTGGTAAGCTCCGGCAATCAGGTCATAGCCCTCAAGTAAAGGCAACACATAATTTACCCTTGCCCTACTGCTCCAATCCGTTTCAGGGCTACTAAAGGCAAGGTCAATATCGGCATAACTGTAGTGCCGTTCGAGCGCGATCAGGAACATAGCACGGATCTCTTCATTACAATCATTGCCATAAACATCCAAACGCTGGATAAAAGTGGGAGTATACAGGTAACGGATACCAAACTTTTTTCGATAGGGAAGTGGAAGTATATACCGGTAATCACCCGCCACCAACGCATCCCAGGATCCTCCCAATAAATCAAGTGAATAAGTCAGCCCATAAATAACCGCGCCTTTTGAACCCCTGACAGTCTGGTTCCATTTTACCTCATCGATCTCTGATCTCCTGAGCAAGACGGGTTCAAGATTCATTTGCTGCAAGTTTAATGCGATGTTTAATGAAGAATGCGATGTTCAAAATAGAAGATTATGCTTTCCGGTTAGTCGCTTTATATCCAGGTTGTGCAGGTCTATACTGAAAGATATTTTCCGTAAAAATTTGTTTTCTTCAGGAACCGTTTTAAGATTGTCACTGAAAGTTTTACTATAAACTATAGGGGCATAGATATTCAGGATCTCCTTAAATAATGATAGCTGAAGACCCGCAACATACATGAACCTGCTTCCTGAAGCATCTTCCTGCCATGCCCCGGCATAAGTTCCAATATCAAAAAATATTTTTAAAGGCACTACCGGCGGTAATATCTGCTTAGGGATGGAAGTGCTGAAGTTTATTGATGTCACCCAATTGTCTGATCTGCCCTGCAGGTCCTGGAAAATATCTGTCCTCAATTTAAGTCCACCATCGCGCATCATGATTTGTTGCGATGCAATACCTTCAGACTCCTGTCTTCCTATAAAATAATCGCCATAAGTATAATCTTCATAACCCGTAACAGCGGTCAGTTTCGGCTGGTACCTGGCGGTTTCAAATGTTTTGCTAACAGACTGACTGCCTATATATCCGAATTTCGCTGCAAATAAGCGCAGATTCATTCCACCCCCGGAAGCATAGTTGTAAAAATATTCAGCATTTAGGTTTACCCGGTAAAAATCTTCAGCTTGTTGAACCTGTAATGAAGCGTCATAGGGATACAATACACGTTGATCTGACAAACCGAAAGTTAACTGGTTGATATAACGGTATTGTATAGCCGATTTTTCAGGATAGTAATTTCCGTCAGAAACCTTCATATTGTAACTGAAACCGGTTTCACCTATTATATAGGTTTTCCATTCTAACCATTTATCCATGGTACTTAAAGGTGAAGGCCTGCGAAACGAAACCTTCAGGGAAGGAGTGAACTTCAGAAAACCGGAACTGATCCGCATGTTGTTACTGTCCCTACCGCTTAAAGTTGAAAAACGTGAAAAACCTAAGCCGGTCGTGATCTTATTTATCTTACCTGGTTTATACCAGGTGTAATTAAAATCAGCGATACCATTGAATTGTTTTGAACGGGTGGCATAAAGAGGACTCACAAAAAAATGAAAGCGGTTGATAGGACCTGCATAATTATGAACAGCAGCCCCAATCATAAAACCATCAGAGGTATTATAGCCCGGTACAGGCAAAACATCTATGTAGTCAATTGAATCGGATGTATGCGAACGAAAATTAAAACCGCTTACTATTTTTTTTTTATAAGATGGCGGTGGCCCGGTCTGCTTATTATAAAGAAGATTGAAATGGGCAGTAAGATCTTTGCCACTGCTTTGTTCAACAGATTTTTTAAAGTCTTCGGGCGTCGGGTGCCGGAACTTCCATTCCTCAGCATATTGCTTCATTGCTGAATCAAAAATTTTCCTGCCTAACATTTTTTCCAATGAAGCAAGCCATCCGGCCGCTTTATGATAAGCAGTTGAATAATAATTTCCCTGGCTGAAATCTGCCGATGAAGTGGCAATGGGTTGACCAGTTCCCTGATTTTCACCATAACGGAATTGCTGCCGGGTATTGGAACTACGAAACAAATTATTTTTGCCGGAAGCCCTGTTTTCGAAACGCATTTCGTAATATGTATTCATCCCTTCATCCATCCATGGATGATCCCTTTCATTGGTTGCCAATATCCCCTGGAACCAGTTGTGCCCCACCTCATGTTCTATAATCTCCATCAATTGTTGTTTACCTAATCCACTGCTCAGGTTCGTTATCATGGGGTATTCCATACCACCTCCTATTCCAAAATCAGCATCAACAATACTTATTGAGTTATAAGGATACTCAAAAAGGAGCCCGGACCGAAACTGAATAGCTTCGCGGACCTGAACTAAACTTTCTTTCCAATCCTCTGCGGATTCCGGGCGATAGAAACTATAGGCTTTTACAGTTCTGCCTGATGGCAAAGGGATGTCGACCGACCGGATAATAAAATATTTGTCTGCAAAAAATGCAAAATCATGGACACTGTCTTGTATGTATCGCAGCGTTTTGGTTTCCGGATCAGAAGCAATTGCTTCGAATCTGGTGACCGGAGCCTGGAATGAATTCTTATTTTTAGACTGTTTTATTTTTTTTCTTTCAGGAGCTGTAGAGCGGGTGCGCATCCAGTCGATTTCTTCTTTATTCTGTAATTCCCCGGTAGCAGCCACCACGTAATTTTTTGGTATTGTGATACTGACATCATATGTACCAAACTCACTGTAAAATTCACCCTGGTCAAGATAAGGCATAGGATGCCAGCCTTGCTTATCATAAACCGCAGGTTTTGGGTACCATTGTGTGACCTGGTAAGACTGCCCACCTGTGCCATTGTGACCACCCCGGCTAAAATTGTAGGGAAGCTTAACATGAAAAGTGGTGGATATATTTCTAACCTGGCCTGGTAGCAATGGCTGATGTAATAAAACCTTTACCACATCTGTATAAGATGGATGATCTTCCATTTCCAATGATACTGTCCCGGATTTAAAATCAAGTTTATTTATATAACCTTTCTGCTCCGGTTTCGAAAAATAAAATGCTGTTTTGCCATTTCGCAATAGCTGTTCGCTGAATGCGGTTTTGTCATTTTTGAAAGCATTTGGCCAGACATGAAACCAGATAAAACCAATTGTGTCGGGTGAATTATTCCGGTAGTTTAAACTTATAAAGCCATCAAGTGTGTGTTCAACATCATTCAGACTCACTTCTATTTTGTACTGAACATTTTGTTGCCAGTAATGATCCTGTGCCTTTGCACCGGGTAAATGCAAAACACAAACAATTATTAAAAGTATCAGCCTGGTTAATTGCATGCCATCATAAGCTTTAATTCTTATCAAACGCAGGGAGGTGATCTTTATTGGAACCCTGCTTGTTTACAGTCCGTTCTTATTGTTTATAGTCTGTTCTTATCTGCCTTTGCCTTTTAAAATAATCCTGATTGTATGTAACATGATCTTCAGATCCAGGGCCAGTGAAATGTTTTCGATGTAAATCAGATCATATTTCATTCTTTCAATCATCTCTTCAATCGTACCGGCATAGCCAAACTGGACCATACCCCAGGAAGTGAGCCCTGGCTTTACCTTTAACAGGTACCTGAAATACGGTGATTTTTTTGTTAGTTCTGCAACATAAAAGCTTCTTTCCGGCCGCGGACCAACCAGGCTCATGTCCCCTTTCAACACATTCCATAGCTGTGGAATTTCATCAATCCGCCATTTACGCATCGTTTTGCCCCAGGCCGTTATTCTCGGATCTTTTTCGGAAGAAAGCCTGGGTCCATCCTTTTCTGCATCGGCGTACATCGACCGGAACTTAAATATTGAAAATTTCTTTCCCTTATATCCAATCCTTTCCTGCGAATAGATTATAGGACCGGGAGATGATAACCTGGTCCTGAGAGCTGCGTACACAAGGAAAGGTGAAAGCAAAATCAATGAAATCATAGAGAGCCCGACATCTAATACCCGCTTGATATTTTGTTGCCATTCTGGCATCAGACCGGTTTTGATTCCAGTGAGGACAGGTCCAAATAGTGAGTTTGTTTTCACAGATCCCGATAAAATATCCAGTATATCAGGTACGATGCGGATCTCGACATCTTTTTCACTCAATGCTTCGATAATCTTTTCGACTTCAACCTTCTCAGATTTTTCCAATGCGATGACGACAAGCTGAATACTGTGCCTGTCTATCGCGGTCCCCATTTCGTCTATTTCGCCAAATTCAGGCAACAGCTCGCAAATACCATTTACATCAACGCCTCCCCTGATAAATCCCCTGTAGTGATATCCATTGCGCAACAATCCCTTTCTTGTTTCCTTGTAAATACGCATGGCCATGTTGTTGGACCCTACAAGCAAAGTATTGAAGCTTACAGCCCCGCTCCTGATCTGGCGATGGATCGCCGACAAAATCAGGCTCCTTCCAATCCAGGTAAAAACTATATGTGCCAGGGCATAGAAAAAAAGTGACTTATAATAATATGTATATTCTTTTTGAGGATCATTGATAACTATCAGGAAGAAAATGATGGTACATCCGATTAGTCCGCTTATTAAGGTGATAGTCAGTTCATTCAGCGTTGATTTATGATAAAGTGATTTATAGGAACCGAGTATTGAATAAAAAATGATCCATGCCAATGGTATCAGGGAAATGCCAAGCCAGAAGCGCTGGTTCAGAAACGGGACTCCCTCATGTAGAATAATTTCCCTGAGCAGATATCGTCTCACGAAGTACAAAACAATCCAGGCGAGTATCGCTGCGAGAAAATCGCTCAGAACATACCAACTGCTATGTAGCTTTCTGGATAATGGCATCGAATTTCAGGACGCGATTGTATTGTTTTTGATTTTCTCCAGGATTTGATGAGCAACATCCATCGCCCGGTAACCATCAACCTCTGACACTATAGTTGGTGTATTATGGAGGATAGCATCCCGGAATTTCTCAAGTTCAAGTTTTATAGCATTCACCTCGGGCACCTGGGGGTTCAGGATGGCTATTGATTTTTTTCCACCATTTGGCAAATCCAGCTCAAATGAAAAAGCATCCAGGTCCTGGGGAGTTTTCAATTTGATTACTTCTGTTTTCTTATTCAGGAAATCGATCCCGATATAAGCGTCTTTCTGAAAAACCCTCACCTTTCGCATCTTTTTCATGGAAATCCTGCTCGAAGTAAGATTGGCGACGCAGCCATTGTTAAACTCTACTCTAACATTGGCAATATCAGGCGTATCAGTCATCACGGCTACACCGCTGGCGGAAATATGTTTAACCTCGCTTTTGACGAGCTTGAGAATTATGTCGATATCATGGATCATCAGATCCAGGATAACACTGACCTCGGTACCCCGGGGATTGAACTGTGCCAGGCGATGTACTTCTATGAACATCGGATTCAGTTCAAGGTCCTGAACAGCAAGGAAAGCAGGGTTGAAACGTTCAACATGACCAACCTGGAATTTGATATTTGATTCTTTAACGAGTTTTACAAGTTCCCTTGCTTCGTCCATGGTATTGGCCAATGGCTTCTCTACAAAAACATGCTTGCCTTTCCTTATGGCGAGTTTACATAAACCGAAATGAAAATTTGTCGGGGCAACGATGTCGACTGCATCAACCACATCCATCAGGCGTTCCGGTTCCAGGAACCTCGGGATCTGGTATTTTTCAGAAACTTCCTGTGCAGCACTGTCATTGGGATCATAAAATCCAACAAGTTCTACCTGGTTAATTTCCTTCCAGTTGTTCAGGTGAAACTTTCCAAGGTGACCAACGCCAAATACTCCAACCTTTAACATAATGGATAATTGATCACCAAAGATAATCGATAATTACATGAAAGATTGATATTCAGAGATTTCCCTGTGTAGCTTATTTCACAAGCTTCGATTTTGAAAGATAGAGGGGATTCGGATGATAGATGAAAAGGCAGGTGCCATCTTTGATATCATCTATCAGCGGTTTGCTGAGCAAAGGTGGCAGTGCAGGGCAACCCTGGCTGCGGCCAATATAACCCTGGGAGCTAATATATTCTTCATTCACGTAATCAGCGCCATGTATAACGATGGCCCTTTTTGCCGCATTGTCATTAAACCCTTTTTCACAACCCTGCAGTCGTAGTGAATAACCATTACTTCCGTTATAAGTACGGTTGGTTACATAAAAACCAAGGCTGCTTTTATTCGATGATGGTTTATTGGAAAAAGAAAGCGCTTTCTCTTTTCCAGACTTCATACCATGAGCCACCAAAGTGTTATAAAGCAGCACACAATTTTCGATATCAATTACATATAATCGTTTCTGAACACTGGGTTGACTAAAATCAACGATGGAAAGAATGCGGTCGTTGGTCAGCTTACCCATTTTTCTGAGTTTTTCCATCCCTTTCAGGGCCATCTGGAAGACTTTGGGATTGAGACCGAGATCATCCAGGTGAAGACTGTCATAGATAGCCATAATGGCTATCAAAGCTTTAGGTGCAGGATCCACCCCTGCGTGCTTCATTTTTTTCAAATGAATATTATCTGCGGAATCCTTATCACCTGCAATCACCGCTTTTCCGGAAAACAGGAGCATCCCGGTCAGCAACGACACAATAAATCCGTTATTAAGGTTGAATCTCATTTTCTCTTAAGACTTTCTGTGGTTTTGCGGAAATGATAATTCAACGGAAATGGAAGAGCTAAATTGCCCTGGAACCTGACCCTTTTACTAAAAATATGGTTAAAACCCCAGAAAAGCAATACCCTCTAAGGATCATTTGCCAAAAAACTTGAGGTAACTACACTTAAAATGTCAGATTTATTTGAGAATCCCCTGTAAAACGGAAATTTTGCCGTCTATTTTGTCTTTATAAGGAAGTCCGAGGATTTTTGCCACCAGGGGGTAGACGTGGACATTATCAAAAGCCTTTATCTGGACACCGGATTTAAAAGCCGGTCCCCAGGCGAAGAAAGCGGCCATCATTTCCCGCCTGGCCGGATCAAAGCCATGTTTTCCTTTATCTACACCCGTATTGGTAATATTAAACACAAGCCCGGGTTGTGGAATAAGTATGATATCTCCCACCCTTTTGTACCTGTCATCATTGGACCCATAGTGCCAGCGCCTCGGAAGCTCATTATGAAGATAAACCCGGAACCCATTGGCATTATTTCTCAAAGCTTTATAAGTCGGAGCAATCGAAGCCTTATTGGCTGCGTACAAATGAAGTAAGGCATCACCAGGCGGTACTACAAATTTTGCCTTGTCAATTTCAGGAGGCAGCCTGATTGGATTTCTGTCGTTTACCGTTTCCATCCCGTGATCAGAAAGTAATATGAAGTTTACAGGTAAGCCGGCTTTATCCACGGCATTAACCAGCTTGCCGATTATCGTATCCATTTTTCTGACGGCTTCCGCCAATTCAGCTGATTCGGGCCCATAAAGATGCCCGGCATTATCGACCTCATAAAAATACAGGCAGATCAGATGTGGTCTCCGGACTTCCGGCAAAGCCAACCAGTTTTGAACTATGGTTATCCGCTCGTCGGACGGAATACCGGTGCTGTAATTATAGCTATAAGTGGGCCTGGTGCCCATAATGGCCGCCTCCGACCCGATCCAGTAAAAGGTTGCCGTCAACATTTTATGCTGTTCAGCCAGCACCCACAGCGGACGCCCATTATACCAGCTGCTGTCCTGCACAATGGACCTTGATGATTTGGTATAGATTGTCTTTTTACTGCGATTATAAAAACTGTTATCAACCAGTCCATGATGAGCTGGATAAAGACCAGTCACTATACTATAGTGGTTGGGGAAAGTGAGTGAAGGAAACCCCGGCCTTATGCCTTCACCGGTTATTCCGTCATTACCAAGCCGGATTAAATTGACCGCATTGTGTTTGCGGGCATAGTCATAACGGAAACCATCAACCGAGATCAGGATTACATAAGGTTTATTTGACTGGGCGGGGGCATTCACCCGGTCTGGAATAATTTTTTGGGTCGTATCCTGCGCAGCTAAGCGCAGGCAGGCGGCAAATAATAAAATAGTAAGTAACCTGATTACAGGCGGGAAATAACTATTGTAGATTGAGACAAAGCTGTTAAATATTTCAGGACAGAAGTAAGTCATTCGTAAGCTGGTTCAGATCAGGGCATGAGCTTAATCAAAATTAGTGTAAAGGGTTACATAATAACTTAACAACGATAAAATTTCCGTTAACAAGACAAGTAGGAGAATCAGCCTTTGCAGTACCAAATGGTCATTATCATGTGCATAACTTATGATAACTATCGTATTTTTCCTACGTATATTTAGGTACATCACTTTATGGAACAACAATACTACACGCTTCAAACAATTTATAATATAGTGAAAGAGGACTCTCAGCCTCACACTTATTTGTGTAATACAAGGGAGATAATAGTAAGACAGATGTTTGGCTGGGATGACATTAAAACTCACCTTGAGTTACTGGCTATGGAACAACTGATCATTATCAGGCAGCTGGGCTCTGTTGCAATAAGTATAACTCCTGCCGGCCTTGAAAAAGCCAGGTCGATACTTCGATTGACAGCCTAATAAAGTCCAAGGTTTTTAGCGCATTTATTGAGATCAGTTTTGCCAGTGAGTACGCCGGCGAACAGGTCACCTTTCTTCTCAAGTCTTTTAAATATATTGAGCATATCGAACTGCTGCACGGATAAACCATGTTTCACTTCCTTCCAGTCCAAAGGTGCTGAAATGGTAGCTCCTGGCTTTGGTCTCAGGCTATATGCACAAGCCAGTGTTTGACCCCGCCTGTTCTGCAGGTAATCGATATAGATCCTTCCTTTTCTTTTGTTTAATGGACGCTCGATGGTTGTAGTTGATGGTAATTGTTGCTGCGTTAAACTTGCCAGGCCCTTCGCAAATTTTCTTATTTGCAAATATGTGTACTGCGCTTTTAATGGAATATAAATGTGCAGGCCGGTTGATCCGGATGTTTTGCAATAAGATTTTGCACCTGCTTTATCAAGCAGTTCTTTAATTACAATGGCTGTATCGATCACTTGTTCAAATGTATTTTTGTCTGAGGGATCAATATCCATAATCAGGTAATCCGGTTTGTTGATACTGCCCAAAGTAGAATTCCAGGGATTGATTTCAATGCAACCAAGGTTGTTCATGAATGCAAGACTTGCTTTATCGTTGCAAATCAGGTAATCGATCTTTTTTCCTGCCGACTCAGAATTTATCTTAACGGTTTTCATCCAGGACGGAGCAAGATCACCAGCATCTTTATGAAAAAAACCACCATCCCTGATGCCATTCGGATTGCGTCTTAAAGACTGTGGCCTGTCTTTTAAGTAACGGCTGATGTACTTATAAACTTTTTGATAGTATTCAAGGACCTGACCTTTAGTAAGATTTTCATCAGGAAAGTAAATCTTATCCTGGTTAGTAACTTTTAATTCCCTTCCACCGATTTTAATGATGTTTTCTTTTGCCATAATAAAAATTTTAAACCATAGGCTTTGCTTCAATGTCCCTTCTGCCCGGTTTCCGCTGCAGATTTGTCTATCCTTAATCCCTGGAACACGGGGTGCCTCAACATACCGTCTTTTGTTTTTTCAGTAAACTTCAAATTTGCAACAAGCACAGGTTCAACCCAGGTAACTTGTCCGTTGACCTTAATTTTCTCTTCAAAAGGACTTGATGAACGAACATAAGGCTGAAGTTTCTCATAAAGGTCAGCAAGAATTGTGCGGGTGAAGCCGGTACCTGTATGACCTATATATTTCCATCCTTTATTTTTTTTGACGGCAAGGATCAATGCACCAAAATGTTCACGGCTTCCCCGTGGTGATGTGTATCCGGCGATAACTGCCTCTTCCGTGTTGTGATGTTTTATCTTGAGCCACTCTTTTGACCGCTTTCCTGAAGTATATAAACTATCCGATTTTTTCGCAATGATGCCTTCCAGGTTCTTTTTGGATGCCGCAATAAAAAAAGCTTTACCTCTTTCAACTACATGATCTGAATAACGAATCACCGGATCCGAAGCCGGTAATAATTTTTGCAATCGTTTTTTTCTTTCGGTTAATACCTGGTGTGTGAGATCTTTTCCATTTAAACGAAGACAGTCAAATACTACGTATACAAGCGATGATCCTCCGGATAAACCAAACTGTTGGAGATTCTGAAAATCTGATTTACCTTTTTTGTCGAGCACTACTATCTCGCCATCAACTACTGCATTTAATTCCAATGAAGCAAGGGCCATTGCTATTGCCGGATATAGAGGCAGGAATGAAATGCCGTTCCTGGAATACAGTTTAACATCTTTACCTTGCAGTTCCGCAATTGCCCGATAGCCATCCCACTTGATCTCAAATAACCAGTCTTTGTTATCGAAAGGCTGGTTGGTAAGGCTTGCAAGCATCGGTTTTATATATCGCCCGACTTTGATCCTGGTTGATGAGGACCTCACTGATGGTGGAATTACTTTTTTTTTACACCAGCGCTGGCAGCAACAGATTTCCCTGAAGATTTTTTTACCGTTTTCGCAGCGGCGGCTGGTTTTCGTGTTGCAACAGCTTTGACTGACTTCGCAGATTTCTTTTTTATTTTGGTTACAGACTTATTCGATTTCACTGTTGGCGATGTTTTTTTTAGAGGGGCTTTTTTTGTCTCTCGCTGCCGGAGGAATTTGTTGATCGGTGAATTTGCAGGAGTATCATCTTCGCTGTTGTACGGCTCTTCGGTTGCAAATTTATCCCGGTGTTTAATCAGTAGCCAATTCTTACTATCAGCGCCACGGATGCGAACAAGTGCAAAACTTCCTTTTAACTTACGTCCTTTTAATGAAAATTTGAGCATGCCATTTTTAATATTTCTTTCTATGGCTTTATCAGAAATTTTATCCATTTCTTCCGGTTCGTAGGTTCCTTTATCCCAGATCTCTACGATTCCTGCCCCATAGTTTCCTTCAGGTATGGTTCCTTTAAATCCACCATAAGATAACGGGTGGTCCTCAACCATCATCGCAAGTCTTTTATCTGTAGGGTTAAGAGACGGACCCTTTGGTACTGCCCAACTTTTCAATACTCCATTCACTTCAAGTCTGAAATCATAGTGCAAACTTGTCGCCTTGTGTCTTTGAATAACAAAGGTGCCTGCAGCCCGGTTTTTTCCAATTAACGGCGGAGGCTCTGAAGTTTCCTTAAAGTTTCGTTTTTTCTTATAAGTGGCAAGACTCATTCTCAGGATGCTTTTTTAGTTTTTTTAGCAGGAGCACTTTTTTTGCCAAGGCTGGCCTTAAGCTGTGACATCAGATCCCTTGCATTGCTATGCACTATCCGCATCTGCGGCACCGCTGTTTTCTTTCCTTTGGCTTTCGCACGAATCACCTTTAATAAGGAATCTGTATATGAATCTTTATATTTAGAGATATCAAATTTTTTGGTAAGCTGATCAATCAGCGACAGGGCCATTTTCAATTCCGCAGGCTTAACCTGTTTGCCAGATGGGATCTTGAGTTCCCCGGCGTCGCGGATCTCCTCAGCAAAGCGGATTGTATTTAATACTATGGCATTATTAAGCGGCTTAAGCACACAAAGATGTTCCCTGTTCCTCAATACATAGGTACCAAGTCCGTATTTACCACTTTTTTCAAGCGCGTCTCTTAACAATGCATATGCTTTCTCACCTGATTTGTCCGGGGCAAGATAGTAGGGTGTTTCATAATATATGCTGTCTATATCTTTACCATTAACGAACTCTTCTATTGATATGATTTTATTTTTTTCAGGGCTCGCCTTTGCAAAATCATCATCATCAAGAATTACATATTTGCCATTGAGCATATAGCCTTTGACAATATTTTTCCATTCGACCTGCTTACCTGACTCTGCATTCACACGTTGAAACTTTATGTTTGAATGATCTTTTTTATCAAGCATATCAAGATCAAGTTCACTGCCCTGAGTGGCACTGAAAAGTTTAACCGGAATGTTTACGAGCCCAAAACCAATGGCTCCTGACCAGATTGCTCTCATAACAAATATGATTTAACTTGAATTGACATGAGATTTAAGTAACAATGCGATGTCGGACACTTTGCCAAATAATATTATCAGCTGGGTTATTAATAGTTAACGTTTGATTCAATAAATTCTTTAAATGCATAGACATCCTCGCGTACAATTTTTTCAATAGAAGGATGAAAAAATGAGCCGATAGCATCGCCAACAATACCTAATGGTGGCTTATAACTTATAGTAACATGTATGTCCGTTCCAGGTGCTTCCACTGCTTCCCGAAACTCGATTTTACCAACATTATCAATCATGGAATCCGGAAGTGATCGCCAGGTTATTTCATGACCTGGTATATCTTTTACAATAGTGGCGCGCCATTTCAGTGGAACAGGATTACCATTTAATTTGGCTGTCCATTCGCTAATGTTTTCAAACACTGGCTTAACTTCTGTTATATGCGACATGAACAGTGGAAGATTTTCGAGATTTCGCCATGCCCGGTATACAGATTCCTTTGGTTTGGCAACAAACATCTCCAACCTGATATTTATATTTTCCGGCGGAATTGCTGAAGGTTTGCCGGCAATTGTATACAGAGGGCAATTACCGCTGACTCCCCGATATAAAAGATAACCGCCCGTAAATAGTTTCAACAAACTGAATTTGTCTGATGTTAAAGTATTGATCAGGAGAAAAGACCCTGCAGCTGCAGAGATCAGCCTTTCGGTGCTGCCTACGTTTACCGGATGTGGTTTAGTTATATCCATGAAATATTTTTTTTAAACCTTATTAAAACTATCATGCCCAAACTTACAGCCTGATTGCTAACGCTTCGGCCTGGTTGCTAACATTAGGTTACATATCACTATGAAAAAGATCTCTTAATAATTGTATGTATTGTGAATTGTATGTATTGTGGGGAATTTCGAAAACTTCGTTATAATCAGTTCCTGGTCGATTCGGTCTGCAGCATTTATTAGTCCAGCTTACATTTATTAGTCTAGTTTAATGGCATGATGATGTGTTGCCTCGACCTGGTTGAACACCATTTCGATTGCGTGTTCCCACTGATCCTCGCGCGACTCTTCCCTGATCACGCTATCGTGGGCGTGTATTGTAAGACAAGCAGTTTTTTTATCCTGTCCCGGCTTCAACAGACTCAACTCAATTGATTTATAACCTGCATTAAACTGCTGAAGAGATTTAATCTTGTCAAGCACCTTCGGCAGCAGGTCGCGGGCTATATTGAAGTTATCGGTCTCAAAATTGAATTTGAAAGAAATGCCATTGTTCATAACGGTGGTTTTGGATGATTAACCTTGTTAGAAAGCATAATTCTCATACCCAAAAAAGGAAAATATCCAACTAAACAGTTGGGAATGAAGGAATCATTCATTGAAAATCATTTTTGGATAGGTTTTAGCAGGGAAGAAAATTGTTTAGAAAAATAAAAGACTGGTTTTTGTAGATAATTTTCTACACTTATACCAGCGGAAGGAAATAGGGTTCTTAAACACAGGATTAAATATGAAGATTTTTAAATGGGGAATAATCGGTCCGGGCAGCATTGCCAGGGACTTCGTGGATGATTTTAAATTTGTTTCAACGCCACAGGAAGTTACTTCGGTTCTATCGCACAGTGAAGACAGCGCAAAAACTTTTGCAGACGAATATGGTGTCAGTCAGTATTATACGGATCTCGAACTTTTCCTGAACAATAAGAACTTCGATGCCGTTTATATAGCCAGCCCAAACACTTCTCATTTCGAACAGGCAATTGCCTGTCTTAATCATAAGGTTCCGGTGTTATGCGAAAAGCCGATGGTGATAAATTCAGCCCAGGTGACGGCGCTTATGGCAGCCAGTGAAAGTAATAACACTTTTTTAATGGAGGGTATGTGGATCAGGTTTCTGCCAAGTATCAAAAAAGTGTTGGAGATCATAGGTTCGGGGGAGATTGGAGAGATAGACTCCGTGAAAGCTTCACTGAGCTTTAAAGCGCCTGAAGATGATAATAACAGGTATTTCAATCCGGAACTGGGAGGAGGTTCCCTACTTGACCTTGGTATCTACCCGGTTTTCCTTGCACATCTTGTGTTAGGGAAACCACGATTGATAAAGGCAGTTGGAAAATTATCAGATAAGGGTATTGATGAGACCTGTGCAATCTTGTTTCAATATGAAGATGGTAAACATGCTGTGTTAGAATCTTCTATTATAACACAAACTGAACTTTCTGCAGAAATTGCCGGCAGCAAAGGTGTTATAAAAATATTAAGTCCGTGGAATGAAAAACCCGCGGCGATAAAAGTGAGCAGCTATGATGGAGTTGAAAAGGAGTATAAATGTGAATGGGAAGGACGTGGATTTCAGTTCGAGGTAGAGGAAGTGATCAGTGCTTTGAACAACAATCAAATTTACAGCAAACTGTATTATCACCATTTCAGTCTTGATATAATGAAAACCATCGATGAAGTCAGAAAGCAGATCGATGTGAAATATGAATCATTCGAGTAGTTAACCAACTAACTAATGGCCATCAAATGCAAAATGTGATAGAAGCGATCTAGCGGCAGGCCATTTATAACAGAAATTATATGAACCTAATTAAAAATCAAACAATATTTCAACAATTTCACTGGTACATATCTCCTGACGGACATTTTTGGAAACATTGCGGGGAGCAAGCCGGATACCTTGCATCACTCGGATTTACGCATGTATGGCTACCACCTGCTTATAAATCATGGCGGGGTATTCATGAACCCGGTTATGCTGTTTATGATCATTTTGACCTGGGAGAGTTTGATCAGAAAGGCACAGTAAGAACAAAATACGGTACGAAAAGAGAATATCTTACAGCTATTAAAAGTCTTCAGAAAGCAGGAATAAAAGTGATTGCGGATATAGTACTCAATCACAAAAACGGGGGTGATGAAAAAGAAGTTGTAAATGTTTACCAGGTTAATGAAGAAGACAGGAATGAACTGATTGGTGAAAGGCATGAAATAGAAGCATATACCAAATTCCTGTTTCCTGGCAGAAAGGGCAAATACTCAAAATTTATCTGGGACTGGAGATGTTTCACCGGCGTGTCTGGCCCGGATAATTCGATTTATACTATCCAGAATGAATATGGCGATAAATGGGAAGATCTGATTGATGATGAAAAAGGCAACTTTGATTACCTGATGGGTAACGATATTGAATTCAGAAATCCTTTTGTCCGGGAAGAATTAAAACACTGGGGGAAATGGTATATAGATCAGACAGGTATAGATGGTTTAAGACTTGATGCAGTGAAACATATCACCCCCCATTTTATTAATGAATGGCTTGATTTTCTGAATGATCACTATAAAAAGGACATTTTTTGTATCGCAGAGTATTGGAGCACTGATGTTGGTATTCTTGAAAAGTATATTGATACCCTGGGTGGCAAAACCAGGCTATTTGATGTTCCACTTCATCACAATTTCTATCGCGCTTCTTTGGAAGGCAATGACTACGACATGAGGAACATTTTCGAGAATACCCTTACAAAGGCAAGACCCGGTTGCAGTATAACTTTTGTAGATAATCATGATACACAGCCTTTGCAATCACTCGAATCGACAGTTGATTATTGGTTTAAACCGCTCGCAAATGCGCTTATACTTCTCCGTGAACAAGGAATGCCATGTATTTTTTATCCAAGTATCTATGGAACCAAATATTCAGAAGTTGTAGACGACCAGGAAATCCATATTGAGCTCAACGCTGTACCTGGCCTTAAAGAAATGATGATCGTAAGACGTGAACTTAGTTATGGAGCGCAACATGATTACTTCGATCACCCCAATACCGTTGGCTGGGTACGGGAAGGCAATCGTGAAAACAAATTTTCAGGCTGTGTCGTTTTGATGACAAATGGTAGTGAAGGCTTCAAAACGATGGTAGCCGGTAAACACCATGCAGGGAAGACATTTATCGATGCCTGTGGAAACAGGGACGAAAAAATTGTAATCGACGAAGAAGGGAAAGCCGAATTTTATGCGAACGACGGATCTGTATCAGTCTGGATTCGCAAGGAAGCATTCTCAAAATTAAAATTATAAGATATTCCCCATCTGTGCACTGAGTTCGGCAAATTAGGTACAGATTTCCTCAACTTTCGGGAATTTATGCCGGAGCATACTGGCATCATATTTTAACATATTGACGAAACACCAGTCATATGAAAATTAAATACGTAAAATCCGAATCGAAATTCAGAATGCTGAGTGGAAGAGAGGTAGATGAATTGATCAATAGCACCATTTTGAAACCAGTTTCAAATACAAGAAAACAACCCGAAAAACACGTTTTCAATAACTGGGATTTGCCAATTGAACTCCGGCCCTTTCGGAAGTGCAAAAAGCATGATCCGCTTTAATAGGTCTATTTTAATCTTTGATCCATTTTAATCACCACTTAAATTTTTTGATTATGTTACGTTGGACACTAATATTCCTCGTTATCGCGATTATCGCAGCTGTATTTGGATTTGGCGGAATAGCCGCTGGTGCAGCCGGAATTGCCAAGATATTATTTTACATCTTCATCGTTCTCTTTTTGCTATCCCTGATCGGTGGCGGATGGAGAAGAACACCTTAGTTTTTAATCAGGTATTCTGACTGAGAGTATGATCATTGAGAGTATGATCAAAAGGTGCGGCCTTAACGGGACCGCACTTTTATTTTTTCCGAGATACCATATGCAAGGCCACGAAGTTCCGCTAAGCCACGAAGACGGCCGATAGCAGAATAACCGGGAGCCGTAGTTTTTTTGAGGTCGTCAAGCATCTGGTGACCATGATCAGGTCTAAAAGGAATTGGCTCAGACCTTGTTGCCTGGATTTTTAACAGCTCTTTCATAACCTGGTACATATCGGTATCGCCTTCCAGATGGGCAGCTTCAAAAAAACTGTCATCCGTTTCTCTTTTGGTATTGCGTAAATGCACAAAATAAACCCGATCACCCACGGAGCGGAGAATATCAGGCAGATCATTGTGTTTGCCAGCTCCGAGAGAACCTGTGCAGAAACAAATTCCATTTTCCTTGCGGTCAACACGGTTGAGTATAAATTCAAGATCCGATTTTTTACTCATGATCCTTGGCAAACCCAGTATATCAAATGGCGGATCATCAGGATGGATTGTCATCTTAATGCCGTTTTCTTCACAGGTATCCATGATTGATTCAAGAAAGAAGGCAAGATTTTCACGCAGACCATCTGCCCCAATGGCTTTATAGATATCTATACTCTTTATTAATGCGTCTGTAGTGATACTTGCTTCGCCGGGCACGCCCATCAGTATATTGTCGGACAGCGTATCGAGATACTGACGGTCTCCTTTTTTAAAAATTGACTCTGCTTTTTGCAACTGATCGGCCGTGTAGTCAACTTCAGCCCCATTCCTTTTCAGGATATGGACATCAAAAACCGCAAGGTCGGTCCAGCTGAATCTTAGCGCCTTTGAACCGTCAGGCATTGTATGATACAATTCGGTGCGTGTCCAGTCGAGGACAGGCATAAAATTATAGCAAACTGTTCCGATACCGCAGGCAGCGACATTCCGAAGATTTTGTTTATAGGTTTCAAGCAGCTCTTTGTACCGGCCTGAACGCGTTTTTATGTCTTCGTGTACCGGAACACTTTCAACAACACTCCAGGCAAGCCCTGCAGCTTCAATAACGGTCTTTCTTTCCCGGAGGTCTTTCATTGGCCAGAGCTCACCATGCGGAATATGATGCATGGCAGATACAATGCCGGAAGCACCAGCCTGCCTGACATCACTCAAAGTAACAGTGTCGTTTGGACCATACCAGCGCCAGGTTTCCTGCAATGGATGTATTTTCATTCTATCAACTTTAATGGATAATTATTATCAAATTTGAATTGTAATTCATGCTAAAATCCAATGGAATTACCCCCATCAACCGGCAGGCTTGCGCCGGTAATATATTTCGCTGCATCAGAGGCGAGGAAAACCGCTGCATACCCGACGTCTTCAGGTTTACCAAGAAAACCCATTGGCGTGCGTCCCAATACACGCGCCTTACGTTCGGGGTCATTGTTCAATGCCTTTGCAGACATCGCAGTTTCAATAAAACCCGGAGCAATACAATTTACCCGGATACCGGAAGGGGAAAGATCAACGGCCATCGCCCGGGTCATACCTTCAATGGCAGACTTTGCTGCGGTGTATGAGATCACTTTTGGAATACCGTATTTGGCAGCCATGGAACTGATCATGATTATACAACCTGATTTGCGGGTGACCATACCTCTTGCGAACTCACGGGAAAGTGCGAACGCTGCTTGCTGGTTTATCCGCATGATGGACTCAAAATCGGCATCCGTTACTTCAAGAAACTCCTTTTTCATGTTTACACCGGCATTATTTACAAGGACATCAATATTGCCGGACCCAAGTTCTGCTTCTTTGACAAAAGCCGGTATCTGTTCGAGATTAGCTATGTCAAACACTTTGTAGGAGGCGTTCGATCCAAGCATGTTGCAGGCTTCCACCAGCATTTCCTCACGACGGCCTACAATAATCACCTTAGCACCTGCATCTACCATCGCGGTCGAAATAGCAAGGCCCAGACCTGTTCCGCCACCTGTTATAAGTACATTTTTACCAGTAAGATCAAATACGTTTTTCATCTATAGTTTTTTAATTAATCGGACTGATGATTTCAGTTAAACTACCCCAGGTTGACAATTAAACCATCTCAAGATATCAGTTAAACAGTTAGTTTATCAGTTAAACCTGTTGTAGTTTTCATTTAAGCCAACCGAAGTTATGAGTTATATGAAAAACCCGCCGGGCTAGCAGCGGGTTAAACAAATAATTCAAACATCAATTCTTCTACGGCAGCATTATTTCGGAATCTCGGTCAATGGCGGTGCATTACCCTCGAAACCAAAATATCCTTTATTTTGATTTATAACCCCCAAATTGTTTGATTGAATAGCATTAGATGGAACCGGCCAAAGCACATGGTATGGACTGATTGTATATTGATCATTGTGTATGGTGCGAAGTCCGTTTTTATAGAAATTGTTTTTCTCTTTTACGCGATCATAAAAATAATTGACATCAGAGAAATTATCCAGCTTATAGGTTTTACCGTTATCAGCAGTTTTGCCAGTCATAGCAAAAATGTATGCGATACGGGTAAGTTCCGTTTTGCGTGGTTCTTCGTAATATAATTCCCTTGCTCTCTCATCAAGGATAGATCCAATGTTAACAGCCCCCGGAGCAATTGGAGCTGCCTGGGCCCTGGTACGAACCTGGTTGATATCCGCTGCAGCATTTGCAAGATCACCCTTCCAATAATATGCTTCAGCTCTTAAAAGATAAGTTTCAGCAAGACGGAAAAGATACCAGTCAGTATGACCACCCTGCATTGGTGCATTTTCTGTATCGGGAATAAAAAGTTTATATTGAGGCCAGCCAAAATAACTCCTGATAGTATCAACACAAAGCAATGTTCCGGTTCCACTTCGAAGCTGCAATGGCTTTAAATAGTTCGGATTATTGTTCTTTTTTAGATCAGGATCATTGTAAACTAATTCTTCCATGGTCATCCAGTTGCCTTTTGCATGCCTGAGATCATTCGGATCTGTCCAGATATCATACTGGCTATAGTTAGTGGGTCTTGCCCTACCAATACCCCGGCCATAAAGGTTTGATTGGGGAACAAAATCAGGAATTATTGATGAGGTCGCTGCATCATTGGTGCCCTTTTTACCATCGGGAGTAGTAATGTTTGTACCCCAGTAAGGAACTGCATTTCTCATGATACGCATACCGCCATCAAACTGACCATCACCAAAACGGTCAATGATCATATACAGGCTTTCTTTGTTTTCTCCAAGAGACTTGTTTTCCGGGCGGTGCAGATCCCAGATCACGTTCTTTTTTGTCGCGCCGAATGGAGCCCGCATCAAAGCATAGGCGCCACTGTTGATAACGGCAGAAGATGAAGCAATGGCATCATCAAATTTTCCCAGGGCAAGGTTGATTTTGGTAAGCAGGTGGTTTATTGCACCTTTCGACACTTCTCCCCTGTTCACGCCATCGGTCACCCATTTGTTGGCAAACTCGAGGTCTTCCTTCATTTTCTGAAGTATCACTTCTCTTTTTGTAGAAAAGAAATCCAGTTTCGCAAAATTATATTCCTCCATTACAGCGGGAACATCTCCAAACTGATGTGTTAACCGGTAATAACGCAGCGCCCTGTGAAAATACGCTGAGCCAAGAATTGCGTTACGCTCAGCTTCACTGGTGTAGGTTGCATCATCAATCCGGGTAATAACGGTATTAGCATATTTTATCCCACGATATCCTTCTCTCCAATAATATTGAATCCTGGCGTGATCCGCATCATCATAAGCCGTTGCAGCATCAGGTGTGATCCAGAGATTAAGATCCTGCGCAGGACCTGATTTGTCGGTAGTACCCTCGGCAGTGACCTCAGAAAACACCATTTCGGTAAGAATCGGTGGGTTATCTCCGTAATATTCAATACGTGCATTTCTTGCACAAGCCACTAATGCAGATCTGAACCCAGCTGCATTTGTGTATGCATTTTCAGGGCTGAAAAAGGAAAGAGGCTCCGGCTTCAGGTAGTCTTTCCCGCAACTTACTGCTCCGGTAAGTGCTACCGTTAATGCAGTTACTATACTGGTTTTTTGAATTATACTTTTCATATGCAACAGTTCGAAAGATTAAAGATTAAGGTTTATACCAAACTGATATATTCTTGGAGAGATGGCAGTCGAGATAGCACCATCACTTGCCCTGTTTCTGAACTCTGGATCCCAGAATTCCCAGTCAGGAGCGTAAATTCCAACATTTGTTATTGTGAAGTATAACTTGAGACTTTCAATCCTGGCTTTTTGAACAATAGCTTTAGGAATCGTATATGCCAATGCAATATTATTCAAACGAATAAATGAAGTCTTGCGATAAACAGAAAAAGACGACTGCCCATTACTTGAATATAATCTTGCATAATCATTGGTACCATTTTCGGCGGTCCAATATCCTAGTTTATAAGAATTCTGACGATCCTGGAATCCACCATTGTTTTTTGCCTGGTTATAATCATTCATCTGACCCCACATCGCATACAACTGGAAAGAAAAATCAAAGTTCTTATAGATGTTGAACTCGTTTCTCAATGTCCACTGATATCTTGGTGTGCGATAACCCAAAAACTGCCTGTCAAGATCATTTAACACACCATCACCGTTTTTATCCTCCAGTTTATAATCGCCTGGCTGCACTTTGTATTTTGCTGCTTCTGTTGCTTCGTTTGCCTGCCATACACCAATTATACGTTGATCCCAGATTGCATCTAAATCATGGCCGATGAACCACCTGTTTGCAACATCGTCTTTTTCAACGGTGCCTATGACTTTACCATTTGCATCAAGCAGGTTTTGAGGACCATAAAGATGTTTGATCTCGTTCCGGTTCAGCCAGAAGTTAACCGTTGATCTCCAAACCAGGTTCTTTTTATTGATATTGGTACTGGTCAGACTGATCTCAAAGCCCTTGTTCTGCACTTCTCCCAGGTTTGACAATACATTGTCAAAACCAATAACTGTAGGCAACGCACGAAGGATAAGCAAATCAGCAGTTGACTTCATATAGACATCGAAGGAACCACTTAGCCTGCTGTTGAACAATGAGAAGTCAAGCCCTGCATTATAAGAAGTGGTACGTTCCCATTTAAGATCAGGATTTTCCATCCTGTTTACATATAACTGAGATACAGGAACGATGGTACCTGAAGGGGTAATGTATTGATATTTACCAGTTACCAGTTCTGCAAGTGCTTCATATCTTGGAATATCGCGGTTACCATTCACACCATAGGAAAGCCTCAGTTTACCATAGTTCAGCACCTTGATTGCATCCATAAATTTCTCTTCTGTAAATATCCATCCCAGGGCAACTGCCGGGAAATCCGCATATGGATTTTTCTGACCGAAGGCTGAATATCCATCACGACGGAAAGAAGCGGTTAACATGTAACGGTCCTTGAAAGTATAGTTTGCCCTGGCCATCAAAGCAGTACCTGTACTGACCTGGTCATCACTGGTAACGATTGGTTTGATACCAGCGCCAATGTTATGGTAACTTAACGCATCACTTGGATCAAAACCCTCATTGGCTATTGAATCTCTCCATGACTGGAACTTTTCAGCATTTGCGAGTAAAGTTACATTGATCTGGTGCTGACCAAAAGTTTTGTCCCATTTCAATAAATTATCTACCTGCCAGTTATAACTTGTCTGGTTAATGCGGGTCGCTATACCTTTCCTCACGCGATAAGTAGGATGTTTTGCAGAAACTCCATTGAAAAACCGATAGAAATCGAAGCTTGGCGTAAAATTCACCTGGTAAGAAAAACCATAACCAAGGTCTCCTTTCGCGTATAATGAAGCAAACAGGGTATTTGTTTTCTGCAGCCTGTTTGTATAGGTATTATCATTAAATGGATTCGCATTGTTTCCCAGATCATCGTTAGGACTTTCGCGGAGCGTTTTACCATCAGCATCATAAATCTCCCCATATGGAGATGCATTAACCATCTGTCCCCAGTTCACCGGAACCTGGCTCTCGTCCCTGTCTGCAAACTGCACATTCGCACCAACAGTAAGGAACTTCGCAATGCGACCTTCCAGGTTAATACGCGCCCTCAATGTTTTGAAGCGATCACCGATAATTACCCCTTCATTATCTGTATATCCGACAGACATGTAATAGGAAACTTCTTCTTTTTTGCCGGATACACTTACTGTATGATCCTGGCGGAAACCATTCTGGAACATCAGGTCATACCAGTTGATTGTTTTATTCTGTTTGTAATTTGTGATTTCGATTGGCTTCAATCCAAGCCTGTCCAGCCAGATATCTGTTACATCACCGGTTCTTCCGTCCCGCCATTGCGCTTCAGTAACACCCGCCGGTAAATTTTTCGGATCATCGAAAATATAGTTTTTAGCGCTTCCATAATTTCTTGCTTTCTGTACATTGGTTCTCCAGGCAACAAAACCAGGTCCGTCATATAGCTCTTCGTTCTGGGCAAGCTGGCTCATACCAACATTGG
The DNA here is from genome assembly GCF_035489435.1 of Flavitalea sp. Lineage (NCBI taxonomy): Bacteria > Pseudomonadati > Bacteroidota > Chitinophagia > Chitinophagales > Chitinophagaceae > Flavitalea > Flavitalea sp. The sequence continues at coordinate 14,491 of NZ_DATHKG010000018.1, read as the reverse complement.
AATTAACGGTAATAGTAGGTTTACCCTTTGTTCCCTTCTTTGTAGTAACCAGGATTACACCGCTTGCTGATTTAGCACCAAACACCGCGGCGGAACTTGCATCTTTCAATACATCCACGGTTAATATGTCATTTGGATTGATATCAGCCAGTTGACCCGGATAGATAACACCATCCAAAACTATTAATGGAGATGTTCCGGCCCGTATGGATGACTTACCCCTTATCAATATATCACCTCCACCTTTTGCAGATGCAGCGTTGGTCTGGGTTATATTAAGACCGGCAACATTTCCCCTGAGTACATCTTGAACACTTGCGGGGTTTTCATTTTCAAGTTGTGTTGCCCTTACGGATCCCACCGAACCAGTCAGGTCTTTTTTGGCGGTGGTTCCATAACCTATAACAACTACTTCATTCAGATTTGAAGTAGACAAAGCCAGGCCGGCATCAATAACTGCCTGCCCGTTGATAGCAACTTCCTGGTTGGCATAACCTACAGTGGAAAACACAAGCGTTCCTTTAAGCGAAGGAACTTTTAGTGAAAATTGACCATTGGAGTTTGTTGTTGTACCGATTGTTGAACCCTTAAGCGAAACCGAAACTTCGCCCATGGGTAGTTTGTTTGACTGATCGGTCACAGTACCGGTAATGGTAACATCCTGTGCGAAAAGGCTTAAGGGAATAAAAAATACAAGGGTTAAAAATGATAGAAGCGAACGCAGTCGCGAAGAGAATGGTGCAAGCATAGCATTAGTTTTTTAGCAAGAAATAAAACAGCAATTCAGGAATTCATCAGAGACTTAACTAGGTTTTCATCAGTACCGGAGGTTTTCATATGAACCTTAAGATTATGAAGATTTTGGTTTCTCATTTTGTTACTGGAGCGTCAACAATTTTTAGATATACGACTAACGGTTTTATACAAATGAAGCATTATGTCCGGATTGCCGGTAACATATTATGCCTACAGTTTATTGCTCGTCCACTTTTGGAAATCAAATGCCTGATGCTGGAGTTGTATAGCAGAGCCTAGGAGTGCATTATATTTAGAATAGAATTACTCAGAATATAATTACTCATTTTCTCACTTCAGAATTTTGGCAAGTTCGTTTTCGGGGTAGCGGATTGTTAAAATATCATTAAAAATAGGGTTAGTTAATATCAAAACCAACACTTATTCAATATTTATTGGTAGCAATTACGAAACCGTTATCGTAATTAATTGAAACCATGCTCAAGGCTTTAAATTCCTATTTACTTAATTCGCTTGTTTTAGCACTCTGTGTGGTAACATGGTATTTAGCAAGCATGTTCGGAATTTCCCATGAAGGAAGATTACCATCCTTCAGGTAAGCCAGGTACCTTTCCATTACCTGCGCAAAATGTGCTTCGTGTCCAACCTTATATGAATCAGGAATGATCACCTGGAACCCATCTTTATATTTTTGAGTTGAAATACCGGGATATTTCGCCGCTATTTTCATCACTGCTGCTGATACAGCAGTATCAAATGCCTTATCCCTGCTTTTGACCGGCATGATATAAAGTGTCGGCAGATATTTCTCTTCTTTGCCTTGTTTGATAACCAAGTTGACTTTCGAACCCTTCGCTATCGCATAATGAGTATCACCACCTTCTTTAGCCTGGTAATCCCATCTCGCTATTACCCTTGCATGAACACCTTTGACACTGTAATTAACTTCACCGTTTGAATGGGTTTGTAAAATTGAATCCTTTACAACATATTTTTTCAGGAAGTCCGGGAAGCTGTCTTTTTTTGTAACAGCAGAGAACTGGGATAGTGTCATTGGTGTAAACCAGATCCTTGACTTGCCCATGACGATATCCGATTTATAATCGAGGGCCTGCTCAGGAAAAAATTCCCAATTCACCAGGTCCACGAGATGGGTTCCGACATCAGCTATAGCTTCTCCCTGTTGTAACGGATCAAAAAACCAAACCGGGCGTGTAAGCCCCTTGCCCGAAACGAACTTATAATAATAGTGCACACTTTCGAGTAAAATGGCCGGGTTCTCAGGGGTACCTTTAGTCAGTTCTCCAAACAATTCCGGGATAGCAGCAAGTTCCTTTTGAAGGATATTAGTGATCTCTGACCGTTCGGTCATAATATCATAGAGCAATACTTTTTTTGCTTTAGCCTCATCAAATGATTTTGTAAGCAAAAGAAAATCTCCATCGTTAATGGCCATTGGTTTATCAGCCAGTACGTTTAATCCTGCATCCACCGATTGCTGTATAAACTCTGTTTTCTGACGGTTATTTCCAGACAACACAACAACATTCCCCTTTTTTTCACTGAGCATTTTATTCAGGTAGTCGGTCCCTGTATAAACAACTTCCTTCCAGGTAGCGGGATTCTCGGGCCTGCTCTTATATTGATCTATCAGTGCAAGGTGTGCAGTTACTTCGGGTCCATCAGGGGCATAAACATATACTTCCGGATCGATTCCGGGATACATTGTCTTTTGAACCAACGCTGCATGGAAATGCCCGGGATCAAGTGTTATCAACCTGATAGCTGCTGCCGGATTTTTCTTTTCTTCCTTTGCAACCGGCTTTTGTTTTTCACCTTCGTCGCCACAACCTGCAAGTACCGGTAAAATTGCCATCACGCTGAGATATGTTATCAACTTCATTATTCAACTGTTTGAGAAAGATAAATATACGAAAGCGTCATGAAACCAGGTAAGGTGCGCGCTGTTTACGCGTGAGTGTTTTGTTGGCTTCATCATCCTTGATAAATCTTTCAGCCATCGGATCCCAATTCAGTTTTCTTCCCAATTTCATTGCTGTGTGATTTATAAGGCAAACAGAACATGCGCGGTGACCTACTTCAATAGGTGTAATTGGCTGTTGACGGCTGATTACACAATCGAGCCAGTTTGCATGATGATCTTTACTTTCATACAAATGAATTTCATCTGGTCCTATTACCGAAGTCAGGATTTTTGCATCACTTGCTTCAAGCGCCTTTGTCTTTGTATTTGAAACGGGATCGCTGGCAGTCACTGAATAGTTACCACGGGTAACAAAAATCCATCCTTCAGATCCCACGAACTTAACACCATTCGGGTATTCATTACTTGCAAGAACTTTTACACCATCAGCATAAGTGAGTTCGTTTTTATAAGGCCCATGAACATCCCATAAAAATTGTTTGGCCGGATATTCAGCCTTAGCGGTAATTTCCACAGGTCCTGTGTATTCATAACCAAGTCCCCAGTTTACAATATCGAAATGGTGAACACCCCAACCGGTGATCATACCCGCACCAAATTGCTCGCAACGTAACCAACCGGGCCGGCCATAACCACCATCCTGCGGATGCACACGTTTTTCGGTATACCAGATCTTTGGTGTTGACCCAAGCCACTTGTCGTAGTTAAGATTTGATGGCACCGGCATTTCCTTCTCAACTGTACATTCTGCGGGGTTATCAATCGGCAAACCAACATAAACGGTATGAACTTTTCCTATGCGGCCATTGCGGACCAGTTCGCACGCACGTTTGAACTGGGCCATTGACCGCTGTTGGCTACCAATCTGAAATATCCTTCCGGTTTTATGAACTTCATTGCTAAGCATTCTTCCTTCCGAAACGGTAAGCGAAGCCGGCTTTTGCATATATACATCTTTCCCTGCGCGGATGGCGGCCATAGCCGGAATCACGTGCCAGTGATCAGGAGTGCTGATAACAACCGCATCAATGTCTTTATTTGCGATCAGGTCCTCATAATTTTCGTAAGTTTTTGTGCCCGTATATGATTTACCTGATTTTTTTGCGTAATAGCCGTCAACCAGGTCCATACCTTGTTTCAGTCTTCTGGAATCAAGATCACAAACCGCCATTACTGTTGATTTATCATATTTGAGAACACCCGGCAGATCATGTGTAGTGGATATACGTCCAATCCCGATTGCACCGATATTAATGCGGTTACTCGGTGCGTTTTTACCTATTACACTGGCGGGAACTATCGTTGGAAATGCAGATGCAGGAAAAGCCGAAATGGCTAATGTGCCAGCGGCACCCTTCACGGTGTTCTTAATAAAATTCCTACGGGAATTGGAAGCAGTTGTATTCTTCATATGGCTCAAGTTAAAATGAAACTTCTTGCAGTCAGCTTCAATAAATTCATTTAAAAATTATCAATTAATTGTTACCATGTTAGTAATATTCAGTTAATATTCAGTGTTTGCAACATCAATTATCCCGGCCTCAACATAGTAGATCAATATAAAGTTTATTAAGAAATTCAGGCGATCAACCTGGTTGATCAATATAATGTTTATTAAGATAATTAATACGGCAAAGGATCATCAGGACTTTTTGCATGTGCCTTGGTGAAATCCGGTTTACGGTTTACACCAACTACCCATTCCAATCCACCTAATATATGTTTTCTGAATATAGGATCATTATACATGGTACCATCATGCCCCAGGGCGGTATAAAACTGACGCCCTCCATCCCACTCATGATACCAGGCAGAAGGATAAGAATTACCGAACCATAATGGTTTATCCTTATCATCAACCGAATTAAGATCATGCGCAAGTACAACATGAATATCCGGGTTCATAGTAGTAACATAATAACACTCGTCATTGTTTTCCCAGTTCGCCGGTAATGAAGCTGTTGATGGATGAGTTTTATCTACAATCACCTGCTTAAACTTCTGTTGTTTGGCATGTCGGACAAAGGTTCCTCCAACCAATCTTTTGAACCATTCCCATTTTCTTTCAGTACCAGTCACCGAATGAATGCCAACAAAACCACCACCTGCCTGCACATAACGCATCAGGGCCACTTTTTGCGCATCTGTATCAAATACTTCATTATTGGTGCTCGTGAATACAAGTGCGTTGTATTTTTTGAGATTTTCTTCTGTGAAAACAGAAGGATCATCGGAGACATCGACCGTAAACCCATATTGTGTTCCCATCTCTTTTATGGCTGCAACGGCAAATGGAATATTTGTATGAACATAACCCTTACCGTTTTTTGTATATACCAGTACAGAAATCTGCTTCCATTTTACATTGCTTACTGATTTTTGTACAGCACAGGAAACTGGCAGCATCAGTAAACAAGCAAACGGCAGGACAAGTATTAAAGTAGTGAGTTTGCAGGACTTTAGGGAAAGATTAAAAAAACGAAGCAATGCGAAGCGTATCATTAACTGTTATTTTGATTAACATTAGTGGCAACTATGCAACGAGACACGAAAACGAAATAGTCGCAACCGGGGATGATCAGCCTTGGGAAATGTAGAGCCTGATACAGCAGTATGGTCGTTAGTTTCATCAGCATGCAAGTAGCAATCGTAGTCCTGCCGTTTAAAAATACATACAATATTCTAGTCTTAAGATATTATAAATTGGCTTCTTGTCATAAAAATCCACTCAACCGTTACCGGTAACGTTTGCATAAAATCTAATTCACTAATTAGCGCTAAAAATTAAAGAATCTTTATCCTATTGGCAATTGTTGTGAAATATTTCTAATCTTTATGGCATGAGTGCACAGCACAACGTTACTATTAAGGATATTGCAAAAGAACTGAAGCTTTCTGTTTCCACGGTATCGCGTGCACTGCGTGGTGGTTCAGAGATCAAAAAAGAAACGCGGGAGATAGTAAGGGAACTGGCGGCAAAGCTCAAATACAGCCCAAACCCCATTGCACTTTCCTTAAAAGAAAAGCGCAGCAAGGTAATAGGGGTTATTGTGCCGGAGATCGCCAATACATTCTGTTCTTCAACGATTGCAGGTATTGAAGAAGTTGCTTACAAATCGGGGTATCATGTTACGATATTTCAAACACATGAAACCTATGACAGGGAAGTATTCAACACGCAATTGGTTAACTCCAGGAGAATGGATGGTCTCATCATGTCATTGTCAAACGAAACAAATAATTACAAACACATAACGGACCTGATAGACAAGGGTGTTCCGGTAGTGATGTTTGACCGGGTGCATGAGAAGATCCACACACATAAGGTAGTAGTTGATGATACCAGGGGAGCTTACCTGGCAACGGAACATCTTGTGAAAGAAGGCTATCGGAAAATTGCGCATGTCACCATCTCTAAAAACCTTTCGATCACGAAAAACAGGTTGAAGGGTTTTAAAAATGCCCTGACCAAACACAAGGTGCCCATCAATAACGATTGGATCAAACATTGCGATTTTAATCCGACTGCTATCGACCAGGCGATCCTCAGCTTATTTACAGGGAAAGAAAAACCGGATGCAATCATGGCCTCCGTTGAACGTGTAGTTATGCGTTGTGTAGTTGTTTTGAAAGAACTGAACCTGCGGATACCGCAGGATTGTGCGCTGATAGGTTTTTCCGATAATCCATTAAACAATTATCTCAGTCCTTCGCTTAGTTCAATCAGCCAGCCGACATTAGAAATAGGTAAGCGATCCGCTGAATTACTCATCGACCTGATCGAATCGAAATCACCACCAGCCAAATACCAGACCCTTCAACTCGAAACTATTTTAAACATTCGTGATTCTTCTTTAAACATTCGTGACTCTTCAACTAAAAGCAAATGAGTTCAAGTCAAAATAAATCAATGAGAATCGCGAAATCAATGGGAATCACGGGTAACTTTTGAACCTGAACCTCCAACAAGAAAATCAAGATCAGCACCAAGATGCGCCTGTTGAACATGTTTTACATACAAACCGACATAACCTCTGTCTGCCACTGGTGAAGGCAGCTGCCAGTTGATCCGGCGTTTTACCAATTCCTCCTCACTAACTTCCAGGTTGAGACGGCGGTTGTGCACATCCAGTTCTATCATATCACCGTTTTGAACAAAGGCAAGATTTCCCCCGATAGCAGCTTCCGGTGAAACATGTAATACAACAGTTCCATATGCCGTTCCACTCATACGGCCATCCGAGATACGCACCATATCTGTAACGCCTTTATCAAGCAATTTTTTTGGCAGGGCCATATTTCCAACCTCGGGCATACCTGGATAACCGGCGGGACCGACATTTTTTAATACCATCACGCAGGTTTCATCAATATCAAGCTCAGGTGTATCGATCCTCGCATGATAATCCTCAATATTTTCAAAAACCACCGCACGCCCACGATGCTGCATCAATGCAGGTGTGGCAGCGGAAGGTTTAATGACTGCACCATTTTCTGCCAGGTTACCTTTCAGTACAGCTATACCAGCTTCTTTTATCAATGGTTCGTTATAACTATAAATAACGTCGGTATTATAACATGAATAGGTGTTTTTAATATTGTCAGCATGTGATTTTCCACTCACGGTCATTGCGTTCATATGCAGATGTTCCTTTAATTCATTGAGTATTACCGGCAATCCGCCTGCATAATAAAAGTCTTCCATCAGGAATTTACCTGAAGGCATCAGGTTCAGCAATAATGGAATCTTGGACCCGAGGTCATCAAAGTCTTCCAGGTTAAGAGGCACTCCTACCCTGCCGGCAATTGCAGTCAGATGTATGATAAAATTTGTTGATCCACCGACAGCTGCGTTAACCCTGATTGCATTTTCAAACGCCTCACGGGTAAGTATATCCGAAATTTTAAGATCTTCTTTGACCATCTGCACAATCCTGCGTCCGGATAATTGGGCCAACACTTTTTTGCGGGAATCAACAGCAGGTATCGCAGCTGCACCCGATAAAGTCATACCAAGTGATTCCACCATACATGCCATAGTGCTTGCAGTTCCCATGGTCATACAATGACCTGCGCTTCTGGACATACAACTTTCAGCAAAAAGGTGCTCCTCTGCCGTCATTTTGCCGGTCTTCACATCTTCATCAAATTTCCAGACATGGGTACCGCTGCCAATATCCTTTCCCTGGAATTTACCATTTAACATCGGTCCACCGGGAACAACAATGGTCGGGAGATTTACACTCGCCGCACCCATTAAAGTAGATGGTGTTGTTTTATCACAGCCTGTTAATAATACGACTCCATCCAGCGGATTACCACGAATGGATTCTTCAGCGTCCATACTCGCAAGGTTCCTGAACAACATGGCTGTAGGTTTAAGCAATGTTTCACCAAGCGACATAATCGGGAATTCAAGAGGAAAACCGCCGGCCTCATAAACACCACGTTTTACAAATTCAGCAATATCACGAAGATGTGCATTGCAGGGAGTCAGCTCTGACCAGGTGTTACAGATGCCGATTACTGGTCTCCCGTCAAAAAGATCTTCCGGGAAACCCTGGTTTTTCATCCAGCTACGGTAGATGAATCCCATCTTATCTTTTTTACCGAACCATTCGCTGCTTCTAAAATTCATCTGTTAATTTTTTTATTTTTTATAAGATATTTTTTTTACCAGGTTTACGTAATCCCTGAAATGGGCTTCGAGTTTAACCCAATCTTTTGCCAGTATTATCTCCTTTGGAAAAAGATTGCTGCCCATCCCAACTCCGCTTGCCCCGGCTTTGAAATATGCTTCACAGTTTTCCAGCGACACACCTCCCGTGGGCATTAATTTTATCTTATTCAATGGCGCCAGCACATCTTTGATATATTCCACTCCCAGCCTGGTTGCCGGGAAAACCTTGATCATCTCTGCACCAAGAGACCAGGCATGATAAATTTCGGATGGAGTATAAGCACCAGGAAAAATGGTGATCTTGTTTTCAACACATTTTTTGATAACTGCTTCATTGATCACCGGTGTAACGATAAAGCCGGCCCCGGCATTTATCGCCAGGTCCAGTTCTTCAAGTGAACATACGGTACCTGCACCAATATTTAATCGTTCGCCCAATTCCGCATTCAAAGCGGTTATGGTTTCTAAAGCACCCGGAGTATTGAGCGTGATCTCGATAGTTGTCATACCGGCATCAGCATAACAAGTTGCAATACGAATCATATCCCCTGTGGGCAAATTCCGGATGATACCGACAACTGGTAATGCGTTAAATGAATCCCAGGAAAATTTTTTCATCTGGCTCCTGTAATTTTTTTAAAAATAGTCAATTGACCCAGAATAACTGCTTTATCGAGCATTGCAGGTGAACAAATTGTAAGATCAATGGTTGTTCCCGAATTTTCAAGTGCCAGCTGATAAGGTTTTGACAATGTTTCCCCTGCCGCGAGTATTGTTTTAGAAGGTCCCGATTGCCGTACTTCTGTACCTATGAGGAGACCACTCAGATATGATGCATTTTCTTTTTTATTAAAGCGGCCGAAGAGCTCATTCGTCCGAACCATGAAACTTTCGTGCAGAATGTTCGGGCTGGCAGCTGCCCGAACGCCACTGATAAAGGCATCCCTGTTACTGGTATCTTCAAGTGAATGCGGAACAGAAACACTGTTTTTCAAAACGGATATGGTCGATAACAGATTAAAAAATTCACCGGTCATATAGGTCTTGAAATCTATGATTTCGCCATCTTTTACGAAAATATGTTTTGAATGCGTACCAGGCATGATAAACATTAGTTCGGCAACTTCAGTAAATTGCGCGTCTTGCATAAGACCTATCCACTGCGTTTCTTCACCACGCATTACATCCTTTTCAGAACAGACACCTGATAGCAAAAAAATTTCATGCGTGAAGCCTTCAATGTTGATTTTGCGGTGTGCAACAGATCCACCATCGGACTTAAATGGTAAGCCTGCATAATTGAGCTCAGTAATTCCAAGCGTTGAAGACGCCATACCTGAAATGATAACAGGTATATTTTGCAGGCTTTGATCGGCCCTTTCCGCTAAAATGGAAATGTATTTTTGCAGTACTGCTGCATAGAATTGTTGCCTGTCGGTTCCCGTTCCGCTCCATGAGTTAAACACAGATGAGATCCCTTCACCCGACGTTATCTCATCTATCGCTTCTGCAGTGTCAGTATCAATAAGCCTGAGTCTGAAATTACTTGTGCCCCAATCACAACTGAAAATTTTATGGCTGGCCGGTGTTATCATCACCATGAAGATAAAGCTCCCCGGGTATATATTAAACAAAGACACGGATTAGCACATTTTTATCTGTGGTAATCCGTGCCCTTGATCTGTAAACTGTAAGTCTGAAATTATGAACCGGGTTAAAAAGTCTTTATTAGTTGTTATGTTGAACGATCAGTTTGATTGTTTGATTGGTGCCTTTTTCATCAGAGATACTGATAGCGTAGGTTCCGGTTTGAAATTGTTTCAGCGACATGTTCACTACACTATTCCCTGCATTTACGTTTTGTTCAGTTACAACCTGTCCATTCTGGCTGATTAACCTGATTTTTGTTTTACCTGCTTTTGGATCCAAAGTGATAGTTGCATAATCAGAAGCAGGGTTAGGGAAAACTTTTACTGATGCAGATGCTGAAGAGCGGATTGATTTTACATCAGAGTAAACAAATTTGTTATCCAGGTCAACCATTTTCAGACGATAATATGCAACACCGTTAACTTTTGTAAGATCACTGAAGTTGTATTTAACAGTAATTGAACTGTTACCACTTGCTTTCACCTGGCCAACCTGGTTCCAGCTGCTACCGTCATTACTGCGCTCGATTAAAAAGTAAGCACTGTTTGATTCCTGTTTTGTTGACCATGAAATGTTCACTGAATTTGTATTGTTATTTACCGCGAAATCAGAAATAATTACCGGAAGAATTAGTGTAGTTCCAAAACCTGTATAGGTTAAAGCAATTGGTCCGTAAACCACCGGTGCTGAACAACTGTTTGGAGCAGATCCGCCACAGTTTTTTGAGTTATTGGTAGTATTGATATTCTGATTCAGAACTGTAGATGTATAGTCTGACCAGTTAAAATAATAGTTGTTAACGTTCAGAACTTCAACACCTGAATTTTTATCTTCCAGGATAAGTTTTGCTCCGTTCATTTTGATAAAAGCCGTACTGCCCGCTACACCATCTCCCGCTATCATATGACTGTTTGTAAGACTGACTTTTTTACCTTGTCCCAGGAACGATGAATTATCGTTAAAAGTGAGTGTGCTGGAAAACATTTCCAGGTTACTATTAGCAAGCAGGTTTGATTTATCGAAAAAACTGAATTTTGAATTGTTGAGAACTATTGGTCCGTTTCCTGTGAACTGGCCATTACCGTTGAAAACCAGGTTTGTTGAGTTGAAGATATTTTTACCACCGCCATTCCATAACATAACGTTCTTCTCGTCGATGACTACAGTACCACCGTTAATAACTACATCGGAAAATGTGACATCTTTTTCGATAGTAAGAACCACGTTTTTATCAAGATTGAATGTACAGTTGAAACATGGACTAGGATAGCTGGTCTTGTTGTCCCATGATTCACTTTTAGTGATTTTATAAGTTGTCTGGGCATTGATTCCTGCTACCAGGAGGAAAAGGGAGATAAAAAAAGTAAAAGTCGTTTTCATAATTATTTGTTGTGAGTTACAGATGTACCGATAATTGCAAGGCAGGTGCCAGTTCGCAACAAATTGAAAATCAATTGTTTAACAGAGTCCATTTTTGGTAATGCTTCCCAATACAGGAACCACACTCCAGTTGCTGGAAAAACCTGTGTAGATAGAGGAGAAAAGCGGAATAGGTTTTGATCAGTATACTGGTCTGCGGGTTGCTAACTGGATGCCAGTCAGCATATATTTTCAGGCAATTGATATTTGACCGCTAATTTTGAATAAATTCATAAAAACAACCAAGAATGAAACAAGTAAAGTTTTGCTTAGCAGGAATAACAGCACTTTTAAGTTCAGTGGCAGTGCTGGCTCAAACAGCAGATGAAATAGTTGCCAAACATATTGAAGCTATCGGGGGAAAGGAGAAAATCAGCCAGATTAAATCGATTGTACAGGAAAGTACAATGAATGTAATGGGCAACGAGGCCCCAAACACAACTTATATCTTAAATGGCGTTGGCTTTAAAGCTGAGATTGATATGGGAGGACAGAAAATTGTGCAGGTTTATACTGACAAAGGCGGCTGGAGCATTAATCCAATGACCGGCGCAACAGAACCTCAGCCAATTCCTGATGAACAATATAAGGCGGCAAAGGGACAGATTTTTGCGGGTGGGCCACTGTACAATTATGCTGAAAAAGGTAATAAAGTAGAATATGCCGGCAAAGATGGCAACAACCACAAGCTAAAAGTTACCAGCAATGGTACTGAATCCACTTATTTTTTAGATGGCACCACCTATTATATTATCAAGGCGATTGCAAAAGGCAATATGCAGGGACAGGAAGTTGAAATCACAACCAATTTTTCAGATTACAAGAAAACTGATTTTGGTTTTGTAATGCCCTATGCCATGGAAGTGGATTTCGGGGGATTTACTATGTCTTCCGTAGTTAAGAAGATCGAAATCAATAAGGAAATCGATCCAAAGATTTTTGAAATGCCAAAGTCTTAAGCTGAAAGCGAAACGCAAAAATAAATTACTGTGAACCGGGGCATTGCCCCGGTTTTTTTTTGGGAATAATCTTATATTAGTATAATGGGAAACAGGAAAGTGAAGAACTGGCTTTGGGGAGAGGGTCTCTACAAAAAGATCTCCTGTTTAACAGTGCTGCTCATGATCGTATTTGTGCTCTCAGCTCAACAAAGAAGAGACTGGAAAACGCGTATTGATGAAATTGTTGAAAAAGCAGATAGCCTTTCAATGCAATCGCAGATCATGTTTTACTCAGAGAGAATTCTAAAGAACAAGGACGTAATTAAGGAAACCTGGCACTACACTTTGGAGAACGACCGCATTATCATATTCCAGGTGCGCTACCTGTTGCAGGGATCTGAGATTACAGAAGTATATTATGTTGATCGCAGCGAACTTATATGCATGGAAAGAATCGAAGCACCAAACGCAGCAACTTATATAGATGAAATCAGGCGTGGCGAATTATATTTCCTGGAAAACCGCGCCCTGCGGCAATATGTTTCATATGGTAAAAAACCATCCTCTCAAACCTATGGTAATGCTCAATTTGATTGCCTGAATACTTTTGAAAACCGTTTTGCGGAACTTCGCCGCAATATGGATATAGTAAAAGCTACCCGTCGCCGTTAGTAAAAAAAATCAAACAATTTCAGTCATAAACTGTTCATCACAATAAAATTACATGAAGAGAATTCTGTTTTACCTGCTTGTCCCTGTCTTTGGCATGACTGCCTGCGGGGATGATTCCTCTAAATCTACAGATCCAATCGTAGCCGGCGATTCAGCAACAACAGCTACTGCGCCAGCAAGGATCAGGGAAGAGAACGTTAGTTATAAGGATGATACCACGACGTTGAACAGTTTCGTCGCCTTTGACGAAAACTCCAACGCAAAACGACCAGCGGTACTCATTGTATCGGAATGGTGGGGATTAAACGAATACACAAAAATGCGTGCCCGCCAACTTGCTGAATTAGGATATGTTGCGATGGCAGTTGATTTTTACGGTAACGGCGTCATTGCCGGCAATCCAGGAGATGCCATGAAATTCGCCACACCATTTTACAAAAATCCTGCCCTGGGCAAATCTAGAATTGACGCTGCTCTTGCAAAACTAAAAAGCTACAGCCAGGTCGACACAAGCAATATTGCAGCGATCGGCTATTGCTTTGGTGGTTCAATGGTGCTGAATGCGGCAAAACTTGGCGAAAACTTTAAAGGTGTCGTAAGTTTTCATGGTGGTCTTGCCGGTGTAATCCCTAAAAAGGGATTATTAAAAGCAAGTGTCCTGGTTTGTCATGGTGAGGCGGATTCTTTCGTTCCTAAAGCCGAAGTCGATCAGTTTAAAAAATCAATGGACTCTGTGGGTGCAGACCTGACCTTTAAATCTTACCCTAATGCAACACATGCATTCACGAATCCCGAATCGGACGACAATGCAAAGAAGTTTAAAATGCCAATTGCTTATAATGCTGCGGCTGACAGTGCTTCTTTCAATGATATGAAGACTTTTTTTGCGAAGATTTTTAAATGATAGTGATTCGTAGAAGATTTTTAAATAATTGTTATTCATAATTATAAAAGGCCGGACTCCCTGCAAGGAATCCGGTTTTTTGTTAAACCTGATATCAAACTACTTTATAGGAATTTCAGCGTCGTTGATTTTGCGTGTTCATGGCGTTCACTCGGTTCTTCCCTCCGCCGGATGGGCCTTCCGGTTGGTTTGATTTGCCACTGTGATTCCTGGTTAATACCATTGTTCATGTCCCGCACGTGCGGGATTGTCTCCGATCGGCTTTTGTTCCCTGATCGGCTTTTTTAGGAATGCTTGTAGTGCTGGTTGCCTTATTGGCTAGATGTTGATGTTGCAGGTTCATGGCGTTCACTCGGTTCTTCACTCCGCCGGATGGGCCTTTCGGTTGGTTTGATTTGCCACTGTGATTCCTGGTTAATACCTTTGTTCATGCCGGTGGCTGCTGTTGTCTCCGATCGGCTTTTGTTCCCTGATCGGCTTTTTAGGTATACTTGTAGTGCTGGTTGCTGTTGGGCCCTGATTGG